>RKRO01000187.1 GCA_007571355.1 Candidatus Poribacteria bacterium
ACATACGCCAGCATCAACGAATGGATTGCCCATCAGTTTTTCGTAAATTGGCACAATATTAACCTCCTTTCAAAGTTACTATCCATTATAATTATAATTATAATAAATTTGCCTAATTAATTCAACTTAAAATTTATTTAGATATCTACCATACCGAAACCTGCGCTGTTCTTGTCGCCGAAGCCGCAGTCGTAACCGATCTGGATTAACGCCGGACTTCCAGTAACACGGAACGGACACATGATACCTCTTATCTTGATGCCTTTGTAGTCGATCAAACGGGTGACGCGGCCGTGTCGCCTGTCAATATAGACTTTGTCAAAAGCGAAGGTCAAAGTGTCGTCGTGCGGGGCGCGCCCGTGGATCGCTTCGTGTTTGCGGATGAGGTTTTGACGAATCAGTTCAGGCAAGGCCGGATCGTCGGGCATGCAATAGTGCATTGCCTGTTTGCCGTGATGCTCCCGAGTCGTGGTCATGACAATCGGGGAGAGACATCGAAAACGCATTTCTGGGCGAAAGCGGGGGATACGCGGTATGGTGACATCTTTGATTTGTAAATGATGCTGCCCAAGGGATAGCCTTCCCTCGATTAAGAGGGTATCGGCGAAATGCGAAAGAAAGCGTTCTACTGGGGAGGAGACATACCACGTTAACGTTGAACGGAAATGGATTTTGTCACCGGTGATGCGTCTACGTTCCGCCATGAGTTGTGAGAAGGTGAAGAGTTTGAAACGTTTTGCTGCTGCAGCATAGCCTTCGTTATGTAGGAAGGCTGCGTATTCAGGATCGGATTCGGCGAGGAATCGGTAGATGACACCTGCAAGCAGATGATTGTAGTTAACGGGGAGCGTGATGCCTCCCCCAATATCGGCGACAATTTTGATGCGCATAGCGGTAACCCCTATATTCCCATTCTTAAGGCAACCGCAGCGAGCAGGATTAACAACGAAACAACCCCCATCAAACTCGATACGACTGACATCTGTGAACGGAGCGGTTTGATTTCGGGGGGGAGCTCTTCAAGTGTCGGATCTAAATCCTCAATCGCTGCTGCCAAGCGGGGCGCGAAAATCATGCTATGTAAAACCGTGAGGATAATCAGGACGAAGAAGAGCAGGATTTTGATGAGAAGGGTTCGCATAAACGCATCAGTGATCGGGCTAGCGGAAGTGATGTCAATGGAGAAAAAGATGTTGACGATCCCCGTAAAAAATAACACCCCGACACATCCCCAGACAACAGGTTCAAACCGTTTGCCGATCTGCATTAAAAGTTTGATACGTTGAACAGGCGGCAGGCTCTGTCTGAAGTGCGGGACGATTACCATTGCTAAAATGAGGTTACCGCCGATCCATGTAACAGCAGCGATAACGTGTAGCCAGCGAACGAAGAGAGAGAATATATCCATGTTTTGTGTTCCTTATAGCGTTGTCGGTTATCGGTTATCGGTTATCAGAAAGTTCTCAATGTTATTGATAACAGATTCAGTGCGTTTAATGAGTGCTTGTCGTTCGTTTGCAGTGAGTGGCACGGGTGCGAACCGATGGTACTCACATTTCGTTAGGAGATCGACGAATTCGCGACAGATGGATGCGGCGACACCCGCTTGCGTACATACCTCGCGAGCCGTGTCCCTATGCCGTTGTGCCAGTCCAAATATGTTCTCAAGATATTCGTAAAGTACCTGTGTGAGTGTATTCGCAAACGTTGTCGCTGTATGCTCCATGCCGTGCTGATGGAGTGCCGTGAGTGCTTGGTGTGCTTGTGCAGCAGGCGTTACAGGTTCCGCGTCCGTACGTTGTGGTTTTCGTCGTTTCCGTTCACCGCTATCAGGTATCCCGATTCCTGTTGTCCTGTTTACCGATGCCTCTGTCGCCCGTTGGAATCCGGCACGATACCAGAGGAACCCCGCACCCAAAAGTCCGAGCACCAGAAGGGTGAACAAGATTAACCAGATTCGCCACGGTGGTGGATCGGAATCCTCAATCCCTGCGATATCGTTTGGATTTGGACGGACAGATACAGGGATCGGGAGCGTCTCGGTGGTCGCATAGACGGCGCGGCTCGGATTGAAGTAGGCAAACTTAATCGCGGGAATACGGAAGGTACCCGTTCGAACAGGTGTCAAGGCGTAGGTGTAAACTCGACCTGTTGCGTTAATACGTTCCTTGTGTTCCTTAACGTGAGGCGGCCCGCTCACCATGACCCCGGCGATTTTTGGCAGCTCGGGGCCGGTGACCGTCTGGATGTTGCCGCGTCCAGAGATTCGGACCGTGAGCGTTAGCGCGCTTCCAACTTCCACCCAACCCCGTTCAACTTCAGCAGAGATCTGATACTCACCGATAGCACCTTTGAAATGAGGCGGTCTGCCTGTTTCGGGGATCGGCTGCACGGTCAGCGTCAAAGGTTCGGTTTTCAAGATTTTGTGTCCTCGCGGGAGCGGTAGAAGCAGTTCAGCAGGTGCAAGAACAATCACTCCCGGTTTCATCATCGGATATAACTTATGTGTCTGCTCTTCGACCCAAAATGTCCGCCCGCGAATCTGCTGTGTGTATGTCGGAACCTTTTGAAGTTTCTCAACGGAAAACCCCCGGAATTCGGGGAGCCGTGGGGTTGGAGACTCTTGCGTTGGGAGGACAGCGGTGTAGCGGTATCGGAAGGTATATGTAAACGGCGCGTTGAGATACGGTTCGGCGGTATCGACTTCGGTTTCGACTTTGTGGATGCTACTGGTTGATGGGTCTTGATAGGTATCGGCACGTCCGACGCGGACGGATCCGGGGTTCGCGAAGTAGGTATTGCCTTGGTATGCGAAGCGGACATCGGAGAGCGTAAAGTCGCCGACTGCCTGCGGAATCAGTTCATAAACCCACGCCATGGAGACAGCGATTTTGTCTGCTGCCAGTCGCGGTGTCGTTTCGGAGTGTAATGGGACGGCGAGAAAATCGGGGAGGAAGTTGAACCTTGGTGCCTCGATATGCTTGATGTGCGTGTCCCCAGAAATCGTTAAGTCTAAACGCGCCTTCTCACCGAGTTGGATGTACCGAGGTTTCACAACAGCGGCGACGTTAACGGTGGGTGCTTGCGTAGTTTCCTGCCCTGCAGCACGCTGCGGGGGCACGAGAAAGACAGCGCATATCAAGAGAAACGTGCCGAAAGCGATGATGTATCTTTTCTCAGACGGTCTACCAATCTTTGTTCCGCCGGTATCCGCTTTTGCGCTGTTGCTGTAATAATTTTTGCCGTCGCGTATTTTCATTCTTACTTAAACGTTCCAGGAGCTGTGCTGCCTCCGCTTCGCCGATGTCGGTCGGCTCGGTTTGCGGTTCAGTGTTTTTATTCGGTCTCTGCTGCTGTGTTAAGTCTCTTTGCTGTTGTGCAAGTTGAAGGGCCAATGCAAGGTTGTGTTGTGCGTCGGCATCGTCTGGTGCCAGGCGGAGCGAGTGTTTATAAGCGTCAATCGCGCGTTTGAGGTCACCTGTCTTAAATTGGGCGTTTCCGAGGTTGTAATAGATGTATGCAAGGCGCAACGTCGCTTCGGATTTTTCGCTGTGCTTTGATACCGATTCCCGGAACGCTTCTATCGCCTCGTTAAACCGCCCACTTCTGTAGAGGGTGGTGCCGAGATTATAGGAGGCGAGTGAACTCTCAGGCTTCTGTAGCGTTGCCTCCCGAAAGGCGATTTGTGCTGCGTGGTAATCGCCGGAGGTGTATGCCTCGTTTCCGGTTTTCAGCGTGTGCGTCCAGCCACCTATCCATCCGACAAACACGACGGAGAGCAGTATTAAAAAGCAGATGATGCACTTATCTCGCACGGTTTCGCCTCTTTATGAATCCCGCTGAAACCCAAGTTTCAACGGAAAAATATTGTAACCTGCCAATCCGGATTTGTCAAGGGCATTGTTCGTTTTCTAACTAAAATGGTGGTGCGATGAGGCGGACGAACGAACGAGAGGCTGCGTCCAATTCTGATCGAACGTCAGCATCGAGGTGCCAACCGACACCGCCAAGTATATCGTCGAGGTGCGCACTTGTGTCGCTGCCACTAATCGCGACGGTGACTTCTGGATGCGATAACACCCATGCGACGGCGAGTTGTGCAGGCGTTTTGCCTAATTCCGCTGCGAGCCGTTTGAGCGTTGCGATCACCTGTCCGGTTGAGCCGCGCATTCGCCGGTTAAATTCTTCAGGATACCGTGTCGCCCACAAGGTACCGGCTGGCGGTGGTTCATCTGGCGAATAGACACCACTCAATAACCCGACCGCTAACGGGCTATAACACATGACACCCAGTCCTTCTTCACGCACCAGCCCAAACATCTCCGTCTCTAAATCCCGATTCAAGAGGTTGTACATGTTCTGAACGCATACATAAGGCGTTGCGTTCATGCTATCGGCGATCCAGAGTGCCTTGCAGACTTGCCATGCCTGGTAATTGCAGCAACCGAGATAGCGAACCTTACCGGAACGTACCAGATCGTCAAGCGCGCGAAGCGTCTCCTCTTGTGGGGTTGTGTCGTCGTATACGTGGACAAGATAGACATCAATATGATCGGTATTGAGTCGAGATAGGGAACGTTCTACCTCCCGCATAATATGATAACGGGATAAGCCGTCGTCGTTCGGCCCGGGACCGATCCGACTGCAGACCTTGGAGGTAATTACGACATCGTCGCGCTTGCCTCGAATCGCTTTGCCGAGTACGACTTCGGATCGACCGATGTTGGCGCGATCGTCCATAGGTCCATAGACGTTGGCACAGTCGATAAGGTTGATACCGGCATCAATGGCGTGTGCGACCAACCGTTCGGCGGCGGCTTCATCGCTCTGTCCTCTGAGTCCTAACCCTAAAGCGATTGGACTCACTTTTACCCCTGCTTTTCCAAAATTAACGTATTCCATAGATGGGATGACCTTTCTCTAATTTCCCGCGAATCCAACTGACACTTTGTTCCAAAAGCCCAAACGGGTCTCTATAGACTCAAGCTTTTTAGCAAATTTTTTTCCCAACCGTTCGGATTTCTGTTCTAACCTAAAGCGGATAGTACACGTTCCCGAAAATCTTGCTCCGACATAACACCCCTCCTTTTCATTTATTATAACACATCGCACGAAAAGGAGGCAAGTTTTACACACTTTTCTCTCTTAAAGCATCAATAACCTGTTGCATGTCTTCCGGTATCGGTGTTGTGAACGATACGTCTTCGTCTGTTACAGGATGCGTGAAGCCGAGATGTCGTGCATGCAGTGCCTGCCGTTTGAGCCGCGCGAGTGCCTGTTTCAACGCTGTTGTATCAGCATCGTTTAGGGCGCGTTGCTCGCCGCCGTAAACCGCATCGCCCACCACCGGGTGCCCGATGTGCTGCAGATGGACACGAATCTGATGGAGCCGTCCCGTCTCTAATGTGAGCTGCACGACTGCGAATTGCGGATAACGTTCCAAAACTTCATAGTGTGTGATAGCGAGCCGTCCACCGGTTTTGACGGTCGTCATCCGCCGCCGATCTCGACGACTCCTGGAAATGCGTGCGTTAATCGTGCCAGTCGCTTCCGATGGCACACCGCATACGACAGCGATATACTGTCGTGTGATGCTATGCGCCTCAAATTGTGCCGAGAGTCCACGATGTACAACATCTGTTTTCGCGACGACGAGGACACCGGACGTGTCTTTATCCAACCGATGCACAATACCGGGGCGTTCTACACCGCCGATGCCGGACAGGTCTGTGCAGTGTGAGAGCAGGGCATTAACAAGCGTGCCGCTGTTCACGTCATTTGCAGGGTGGACGAGCCTACCGGCGGGTTTGCTCAAAACGATGAGATGGCTATCTTCGTGAAGGATGTCGAGCGGAATGTGCTCAGGTACTGCGGTGTCGAGCGGACGGGGCGGTGGGAGCGTTAAACACACCCGGTCACCAGTGCGAAGTTGATAACTCGGCTGTTTCGTTAGCTTATCGTTGACGGTGACATCGCCGTCGCGAATCAGGCGCTGCAGATGGGTTCGCGACATCGCGGCCGTCGCGCCCATCAGAAACCGGTCTAAACGGGTGCCGTGATGCGCCTTTTCGATGGAGTAGACCTTTGTTTGGTTCTTCATTCGTCAATCGTCCGTTGACGGTAATCCTAATCTTTTTCGAACCGCTTGGCGTACGCGCGCGCAGGTCTCTATACCGGGCTCAGCATCAGCGGCAGTAGCAGCTTTTCCCGGATAGCGGAGATCCACTGCATGTTCAGAAAGTGCCTCAAAATCGGCCTGCCAAACTTTCCAATCGGGGACCGTGGAAACGATCAAACGTAGGAGTCGTTTTAAATCATGGGGCCTCGTAAATAGAATGTTCGTCTCTTGGAGCCACGCTTTGAGATATTTTTCGATACATTGCTGGGCGTGGAAACAGATGCCATCGTGTATCGGATTTGATGAGGCGTAACTCTGATGCATAATTGCATAATCGCCCTCCGCCTTCTGTACCCATTCCTGTGTCAACGGATTCATCTTATCCTTTTCCTTTATCGTCCTGCAGTTTGCAAGTGCGTCTTTTAAGGCATCTGCTGCGCCATAAAGCACCTGACCTTTTTCGGTTATTTCTCGAAGGAACCAGTCGTTATGCGAAAGGCGATAAGCCATCTCTTCTGGTGACCGGACAAGCAGGTCCATGGGGAAACGGGGCGGAATCCGCCTCCGGATTTCTACGGCTTGCTGACGCGTCTGTGCTTCGGGGATCGCCATGACGACGAGGAGGTCGACATCTGAATCCGCTGTCGGCGTGCCATACCCATAAGAACCGAAGAGAATCACTTGTAGTGGCGAAAATTCACGCACGATGTCATCACAAGTGGCTTCAATGGCTTGTTGACTAATCATAACAATGCCTCCGTTCACGAGTAGGATCGACCTGTGTTCGCCTCTGTTCTTGATTTAGAAGATATAATATCATATTGGATCGGAATTATCAAGTCTTTAGGAAAAATAGGTGTCAGTTGTCAATACTCAGTTAAGGGATACTTTAATGAATCACGCTTCTGTTTCACAAAGAACTGTTAACTGACAACCGATACCCCAATTTATTTGACACTTAACGCGGAATGTGATACGCTTTAGTGCATCAGGCTTTCAATGGTGACATCATGCGAAATATCAAACTCGTGCTTGAGTATGACGGCACGAACTACAACGGTTGGCAGACCCAACCCAACCAACCGACCGTCCAAGCGACAGTTGAGAACGCCTTGGCGAAATTAACGAAAACGCCGATCCAGATCATCGGTGCGGGTCGAACGGATAGCGGTGTCCACGCGGAAGGACAGGTCGCGAATTTTCACACAACGGTACAGATGCCGCTCGTCGCTTTTCAGAAAGGGCTCAATGCCACGTTGCCACGGGATATTGTCGTCTGCGCCGCAACCGAGGTGCCTACTGCGTTCCATGCACGGTTCAGCGCGACGCGGCGTCGGTATCGGTATACAATTTTGAATAGAGGATACCCGAGCGCGCTCGCGCGAACTACGAGTTACTTCTATCCAGACGCAATTGCTGTCGATAGCATGAATGACCTCAGTCAAATTTTGATTGGAAAACAAGACTTCTCTGCTTTCCAAAAGACCGGTAGCGATCGTATACATCCGGTCTGTGAGATTTATGAGGCGTACTGGTGGCAGAACAATCCATACATCCATTTTGAGATTGAGGCAGACGCGTTCCTACGGGGTATGGTCCGCGCCATTGTCGGGACGCTCCTAAAATGTATAAAACGCACGGATGCCGAGACGGAACTTCGCCGTATTTTAGATGCCAGAGATAGAACTATAGCAGGGATGTCAGCCCCTGCACACGGATTATCACTCATCTCTGTCAAATATAACGACTCGGATTAATAGGAATCCAATAGGAACTGGTTATCAGTACGCAGTCCGGGCTGTGCCCTTCCAGTTATGAGTCACTCTTGTGGTGGTTACTTTTCGTTTCACTGCCGCAATATACCTCTTTAACTGATAACTGATAACCATCGAAAAGGAGTTTTGCATGAATTACAGTCAAGTCTTGAGTGAATTGGAAACTTTGGTCAACGAAACCTTCGGACTCTGGGAACACAACCGTGTCGGTTTCCAATGGCGGCATTACACATGGAACCATACCATGCGTGTGCGTGCAACGAGTATGGAACTCGGTAGACGGGAAGGCGGCGACGTGAAATTGCTCGAAGTTGCTGGCACGCTGCACGACATCACGAAACGCTATGACGGTGATTTTAAGACCGACAAGGACGGAAAACGTGTCTTCAACGATAAAGGTTTCTGGTTAAACGAGACGCTCACCCCTGCAGGTCAAAACGTTGTTACCGAACTCTACGACAAGCATAACCTCCACGGTAAGGTCCATCACGAATCCGGGGCCGTTATTACGGAAAATATCTTGGCGATGTACGACTTTGAACCGGATTTCGTAGAAGCTGCAACAGCGGTTGTCTTCGCACATCTAAAGCCTACGAACCTCACAGCAGAGAACTTTAAACTGCTCTACAACAGGATTGAAAACCAGATCCTCTATGATGCGGACACTATGGATCCGAACGTCGGTTACACCGGTTTTTTCCGAAATATTCACATTCACTCCTATTTCGCACTTCAACGCGGAAACTTCGATTTAGAAGATTATGTGCGGAACCTGCCGCGCTGGATTAACTCCAAGCAGGAATTCGTTGACAAACTTCTAACTGAATCCTCTCGTGAACTTGCCCAAGGGCGACAGGACAGGAATCAGCAGCTTTTCTTGCAAATGGTAGATGAATTAGACGATATGGAGATCAATCGGAAATACGGGCTGCTCGGTATCATCGAATATTTTGTGAGTGAGAATGAGGACCCGCACTTCTTGAACCAACTTGACCACCTAACAAACGAGTGGTTGCCGCAGCGGAAACAGTGGTTGGCTGAAGAGGAGAAAGACGCATCAACACGCGACCGCGCCCAAGCTGCTGTTGATCGTGTTGAAGATTTCCTGACGCTAATGACCCGTGAAAGCATAGGCGAAATTTAAGGAGTTTTTATGAACAACGCGACGACAAGTGAACAGAGCAATATTGCTCAAATTCCCTATCCACCGGATCTCTATCGTTTCGATACGGCTGCTGAGGGGATTTCTGGTGGTTTTGGTGCCGTAACTGACACGGATATCGAATACTTCCATCAATACGGCTATCTGGTTATCAACGATGCCTTCAGTGCTACCGAGGTCTCGGACGCATTGGCGGGTATGATCCATCTCATGGACGGGAAATGCCCGGACTTCCGGGCAATCCAATTCGAGCCTTCACTCACGAAAGCGAAGAGCGAGATGGAAGGTCCAGAACGCCGAGATGCGATCAGAAAGATATTCAACTATGTAAACCATGAACCGCGCCTGAACGCCGTGGCAACGCATCCGGGCCTTCTCGATGTCCTCGAACGGATTATGGCAGATACGCCGCAACTGTTCCAAGATATGGCACTCGTCAAACCGCCGATGCACGGATCGGAGAAACCGTGGCATCAGGATTGTGCTTATTTTAATGTGCCACAAGAGACAACCGTTGTCGGCGTATGGGTCGCCTTAGATGAAGCGACCGCTGAAAATGGATGCATGCACGTCATACCGGGATCGCATGCCGAGGGCCCGATGATCCATTTCAAACGCAGAGATTGGCAGATTTGCGATACAGATGTGCCGGTTGGTCGTGACACGATGGTGCCGCTGAAGCCGGGTGGGTGTCTCCTCTGGCACGGGTTGACGCATCACGGCAGTCCGGCGAACCAATCCGAGCAGCGGCGGCGCGCACTCCAACTCCATTACAAACCGGCGAGTAGCGGCGAAGTCACCACACAAGAACGGATGGCGGTTTACGGCAGTGAAGGGAAAGATGTAGATTGCTGAGTATTGTTATCGGTTGTCGGTTATCCGTTAAACCGATAGCCGACAACCGATACCTATTAGGCTACTTGTTCTGTTCTGGGAACGGGGCACGGATGTCGTAACGTCCCTCGACGAACACGGGTAGTTTACCGCCTTCAACCAAAAGATCGAGCGGGTTCGGACGCGTTTTTAAGGGGAAAGTTACAACGTCTTGGAGACGCAGCGATTCATAAAACGCCATCAGGATTTCTATCGTACAAAGCCCGTGTCTGCCAGCATTGCGGTGTTCATCGATGTCACCTTCAATCCAGGCTAACATCTCCGTAAACTGATTCGGTTCGCTTTGGCGGGGTTTGACGGTCTGCCATCCAGCGGCTTTGCTGTTTAAGAGTTCAATCGTGCCATCGCTCCCTCGGCGGAGCTGCCCATCATCACCGTAAACAGCATCGCCTCGCAGTCCCGGTCCGGGTAAATCGCTTTCATAGATACCACGGATCCCGCCTTCAAAGCAGATTTCTGCCATGCAGAGGTCTTCTGTTCGCACCCGGCGTTCCCAACGGTCGGTCTTGCGTGCAACCTGACCGATCAGCCATTGCGGTTCAGGGTCGCCAAGGATAAAACGCATTTCGTCAATTTCGTGTGTGCCACGATTGAGTAATCCGTGTCCGTCTCGCCGGAGCATTGCTTGCGGTTGACCGATCGCGCCCGCTTGGATGAGTCGTCGTGCCTCACAGTTCTGCGGGCTGAATCGGCGTTGATGCCCGACAACCAATTTCACGTTGTGTTCCTCACAAGCATCCATCATGTCTTGGGCATCGCCGACGCAGGCCGCCATCGGTTTCTCGGTAATGACCCCTAAGACCCCGTTTTCAGCCGCAGCGATCGTCGGTTCGGCGCGGACGCTCTGCCACGTCGTGATACTGACGATGTCTAAATCCTCTTTTTCGCACATTTCAGCGAAATCGGTATAGTGGGTCGGAAGTGCGAATTCTTCAGCGAATTTCGCCGCGGATGCTTCACTGATGTCCGAAGCGGTGACGACTTCAGCACGACCGGTATTTTTCCAGTTATTTGCATGGGAACGTCCCATGCCTCCGCATCCAATAACGCCGACACGATATGTTTTATCAGCCATCTGTTTGACCTTTCGTTGTTTTGAGAATGTAGTTATAAGACTTGAAACTGAAACCACAGTTTACCAAAGGATGCTTCTCAATGCAAGGAAATTCCATGTAAACAGATAACATGTGTCTTTTTTGACACAACCCTTCAAGCGAAAAAATTCGTCTAAACCCACATCTCACCATAGTTTGTAACAGGTACCCAATTGGCATCGTTTATGCTATAGAGGGAGTAAATCTCTATATCCCGCGACGAAGATTTGTGAAGGAGAGGGAAAAATGGAAAAATTAATTGTCAAAGGCGGTACGAAACTGGAAGGGACGATCCCGGTGAGCGGTTGCAAAAATGCTGTGCTGCCGATTGCGGTCGCCGCTGCGATCCTCGGTGATGGGGGCAGCGTGCTCCATAATGTCCCAAACTTAACAGACGTGACGACGCTCCGCGCCGTGTTAGAAGGACTCGGTGCAACGATTAAACGCAAAAATTCAACACTCTATATTGAACCGATAAACCACTTGGAATATGAAGCCCCTTACGAACTGGTACGAAAAATGCGAGCCTCCATCTATGTTCTGGGGCCTCTCGTTGCCAAGCTTGGAAAAGCGAAAGTATCGTTTCCCGGTGGATGTGCCATCGGTCCACGCCCGATAGACTTGCACATTCGCGGCTTGGAACATTTGGGCGCGGAAGTGATGGTGGAAAAGGGATACATATACGCGCAAGCGGAATCCTTGATCGGTACAGAGATGAACCTTATCGGGCAACACGGGCCAAGTGTTGGGGCGACAGCAAACGTAATGATGGCTGCTACGTTGGCACAAGGTACAACTGTTATCCGTGGTGCAGCGCGTGAACCGCATATCTCTGATCTGGCGCATTTCCTGAACGCCATGGGAGCAGATATTGAAGGCATCGGTACATCTGTGCTAACGGTCCACGGTGTCAAGCAGCTTCGTGGAACCGAACATACCGTCATCTCCGATGACATCGAGGCGGGGACTTTTATGGTTGCAAGTGCTATCACCAGAGGCGACGTTTACGTTAAAGGTATCACACCGCAACAGATTCCTGCCATTTCGGAGAAACTCGTTGCAGCAGGTGTCGAATTGGATTGGGATGCCAACGGTGTCCGTGTAACAACGCCACACGAACTTCAACCGATTAATGTCACGACAGCACCGTTCCCCGGCTTCCCGACAGATATGCAGGCACAAATTATGGGACTTCTCTGCCTTGCTGCTGGGACCAGTGTTATCACCGAAAATGTTCATACAGATCGGTTCATCCATGCGGCAGAGCTCAACCGTATGGGCGCGAATATTGTGCCTGATGGCAGCAAGGCTATCATTAACGGGGTGCCTAAGCTCAGCGGCGCACCGGTGATGGCATCGGATCTACGTGCGGGTGCGGTGCTCGTTGCAGCCGGGATGGCAGCGGCAGGCGAAACCGTCGTTTCACGCGTTTACCACATTGACAGGGGCTACGAGTGTATTGAGAAGAAACTTAACAACGTGGGCGCGAATATTACGAGGGTTAACGCGTAAGGAGACCAGCATCACCTCGTAAACAGAAAGGATAGGACATTCACAGATGTTGCAAATTGTTCAGACGGGCACAGCAAAGGCGGACGATCTTCTTTTGAAATTGAAGGTGCGCGGTAAACTCACAGACGAAAACATCCTAAAGGTCGTGCGCCGCACCTTGAGCGATGTGCAAGCAGACGGAGATAAGGGCGTTGTCCGATACACACGCAAACTCGATGCGCCGCGTATCTCTGTCAAAGATTTGAAGGTAACACGCGAAGAATTTGGGGAGGCATACTTAGCGGTGCCGTCCGAATTTATTGATGCAGTCACCCAAGCGCGGACGAACATCGAAGCGTTCCACAAAAAACAGTTGCGTTCCTCGTGGGTATCCACTGAAGATGACGGTGTGCTGCTCGGACATCTGATCCGTCCGCTCAAGCGCGTCGGGGTTTGTGTCCCGTCTGTCAGCCAGCTTTTAGTTTCCTCGTTACTGATGAGCGTGATCCCTGCCACTGTGGCTGGTGTTGAAGAGATCGCCGTCTGTACTGCACCGATGCGGAACCGGGATATTAATCCGTATATGCTCGTTGCCGCTGGGGAGTGTGGTATCCAAGAGGTCTACAAGTGCGGTGGTGCGCAAGCCGTCGCAGCGATGGCATACGGGACCGAGACCATCCATGCGGTTGATAAGATTGTTGGCCCTGGGAACCTCTATGTCCAGTTCGCCAAGAAAGAGGTATATGGACATGTCGATATAGACAAATTGGCAGGTCCCAGCGAAGTCCTTGTCATTGCCGATAGCACAGCGGATCCAGATTTCGTTGCTGCGGATCTAATTTCGCAGGCGGAGCACGGTCCCGAGTGCGCTGCCATCCTCGTTACACCGTCACAAGGGTTCGCGGAACAGGTCAAAAAAGCTATTGAGGTTCAAGGTGAATCCTTACCCCGGCACGCCCAACTGATGCAATCTTTTGACAACTACGGTATCGCGTTCATCGTTCCCGATGTATTGGCAGCCGTTACTTTCGCAAACGAGATTGCGCCGGAGCACCTCGAGCTCCACCTCGAAAATCCGTTAGATTGGCTCGGCGAGATCCGAAACGCGGGCGCTATCCTTATCGGTGCGTACTCACCCGAAGCCGTGGGCGATTATATAGCAGGTCCGAACCACATCCTGCCGACAGGGACAGCCGCACGCTATGCCTCACCCTTAAGTGTTGACGACTTCCTGAAGAAGACGAGTTTAATCTCTTACACAAAAGCCGCTTTGGCGAAAGTCACACCAGCAGTCGTCAAACTCGCCGAAGTTGAAGGACTTGAGGGACACGCCGCTGCGATGAAAATCCGATTTGAGGAAGATTAAGCATGTAGGAGACACTGCAGATGCTCGTAATACCTTTAACGCTTTTACTCCACCTCTCTGAGCCCAATCAGCCCACTGAAAACCCTACGCTGCCCCCCGTTGCGACGTTTTCGATCGTCGGATACGATCCTGAAACAGGTCAACTCGGCATTGCTGTGCAATCCAAATTTTTCGCTGTTGGCTCGGTTGTGCCCTGGGCTGAAGCCGGTGTCGGTGCGATTGCCACGCAATCTTGGGCAAACACAACGTACGGACCGAACGGCTTAAAACTGCTGAAAAGCGGACTATCAGCAGAACAGACTTTGGAACGCCTCGTTGCTGACGATCCGGGACGCGCAACACGGCAGGTCGGTATTGTTGATGCGAAAGGCAACGTCGCGAACTATACAGGCGACGCATGTAACGAATGGGCGGGTGCCGTTTCTGGGAAACACTACACGGCGCAAGGCAATATCCTCGCCGGTGAAGCCGTTGTCAAAGCGATGGGGAAAGCCTTTGAAGAGACGGAAGGTGAACTTGCAGATAAATTAATGGCAGCCCTCTTCGCTGGACAAGAGAAAGGCGGCGATACGCGCGGACAACAGTCTGCTGCCCTACTTGTTGTGCAAGCGGGTCGCGGCTACGGCGGCTTCAATGATCGATACATTGATCTACGCATCGATGATGCCGAAAAACCTATCAAAGCACTTCAACGTTTATTGGAAATCCACAAGACGTTATTCGCTCGGTAGACGCAACAACCCCTCACAACACATACCAGCCCCTTCTAATCCTCTACCACAAACAGCGGACGTTTAAAACGCGAACGAATGAAGTTCGCGGCAGAGAAAACAGCCCGTGAACGTATAATTCGATGCTCCCATCTACGTTTTCCGGGAAGATCGCTGATGATAATCCCTATGAGTATCGTTAGAACCCCTTGTCCCGGTAAGGGTAACATAATAATTCCGACAATAATAAGTAGCACTGCAAGTAGATTCTTTAGGCACTTAAGGGCTATCCGCAAAATGGGTTGTTTGATACGGCTTTCCCGCTTTTTCGGTAAGAAATAATCAAAAGGTAGGTAGGCGATAGCCAGTGTGCAAAAGAGAATACTGCCGATCCAACTTGCAACGGAAATGATGCCGAGCAGCACGCCGTATGTTTTAAGCCATCCAAGGATAGCGAAACAGAAAGTTTTTAAAGTATCAACGAGCGACAAGAAAGTTCTCCTCTATAACTTATCGACGTGAGACAGCCCCACCGTCAACAGTTATAATATCACCACTGATATAGGCAGCTGCGTCAGAAGCGAGGAACAAGACTGCACCGATATAGTCCCATACACTCGCGCGGCGTTCAAGAGGCGGCGCGTCCGCCGGAGCCGTCGGTAAATCGGGTAGTGTGTTGTCTTTCGGAATATTTTGTGATGCGTTCATACCCGTTGGAGCACCGCCACCGGGTGCAACAGCGTTGACTGTGATGCCGTGATGCCGCAGTTCGAGTGCCAGGCTCCGTGTGAGTCTATTGAGTGCTGCTTTACTGACACAATAACTGAGTACGCCGATGTGCGATTCCTCGGCATAAATAGACGAATTGTTGATGATACGTCCGCGTATGCCGTGTTCAATCATGACCTTAGCGACTGCTTGGGCACAGATTAGACATCCCTTGACATTAACCGCTATAACTTTGTCAAACAGTTCTGGCGTTATTTCAAACAGTGTCTGGGATCCGAGGATACCGGCGTTATTGAACAGTACATCAATCTGTCCGAAATTATCCATTGCGGTGTCTACAGCCGCTTGCACCTGTTGCGGCACTGTAACATCCAATGGAACAGCGATCGCTACTCCACCTTCGGCGCGTATTTCCGCGGCGACAGCATCTGCGCTTCTACCGCCGGCAACGATTACGGATGCGCCCTCACGCGCGAACGCTAAGCACGCGGCCCTGCCGATTCCTAAGGGGCCACCGCCACCTGTTATAAAGGCAACTCGGCTCTCAAAACGCATCCTTCCCTCCCAAATCACGCAATTTAATCTCCATTTTATTTCTGTCGACGTTACTATTTTACCATAACGTTCAATATATATTCAAGGTTTCATGACTTCGATTTTAGCGTTATTCGCAATCAGCCATCACCAGCTCGCAGCTCAAGATCGAAACCTATATCTAATTCTTTTAGAGACATTTCACGTAAAAAATCTTCACTGAATTTTTTTACTTGACAAATTTCTGTAAAAACGACTATTATAATTATGTGAAGGCGTAACACGTTGGTTTTTAGTGTAATCTTACCGTTTGTTATAAAAAGAGCAAAGGAATCCGCACAGTGGCGCGAGTGCAAAAACCGATTCGCTGGTGGCTTCTGTTCGTTATCGCTACGCTTGCGATCATAGGTCTTTTGATCATATGGATTTCGGACGCGGGTCACCGTCAAGACAAGGTTCTCTGGACGACCCTGGTTGTTATTATCACAACCGGTCTGGGGGTTTTGTGGCTATTAGGTTTTTCGCGTTTCGGATGGCGGCACAAGTTACTGACGCTTATGGCGGTCATTCTTGTGGGAGCCTTTGCTGGCATCGCGTTTCGGTTCAAAGGCTTTAGTGGCGACCTCATCCCGATGTTTGAATGGCGATGGCGCGGCGAACCATCCACTTTCCGACAAGATGTAGGTGAAACATCTACATCATATATATCCGCTACCGATTATCCCCAATTCCTCGGACAGCACCGGAACGGTGTCGTAACGGATATCCAGTTGAACCGCGATTGGGACACACATCCCCCGAAACTCGTCTGGCGGCAACCTATTGGTGCTGGCTGGTCGGGTTTTGCAATCGTTGGTGATTCTGCGATCACCCAAGAACAGGAAGGCGACTGGGAGCAAGTGGTCTGTTATGATCTATACACTGGCGAGGTCAAGTGGAGTCATAGTGACCGAGCGCGTTATGATTCACCGCCGGCGGGGCTCGGGCCGCGGGCCACCCCAACAATTTCAGGGAATCGGGTTTATACCGTCGGGGCCACGGGGATTCTCAATTGTTTAGACTTTGAAACAGGTGAGTCGCTCTGGACGACCCATACCTTTGAAGAGAATAAAGCGGAGCCACCCCCTTGGGGGATTAGTATTTCACCGCTCCTTTTCGACGAATTTGTTATCGTCAGTGCTGGTGGTGCAGTTGCATACCATAAAGAGACGGGTGAAATCGTATGGACAGGTTACCGAACACAAAGCGGTTATAGTTCGCCGTTTGTGACAACGCTGTTAGGCACTGAACAGATTGTGCTTTTCAACCAAGGCTTAATCACTGCACACGAACCGCTCACGGGTGAACTTTTGTGGAAACAACCGTGGGTAGACGCTTATGCGGAATGTGTTGCGCAGCCAGTCCCGATTTCTGATGACATGATCCTCGCTTCAACCGGCTACGGTGCTGGTGCTAAACTTTACCAACTCTCGCGTAACCCGACAGGTAAATTTGACGTTTCCATTGTATGGGAAACGATCAATCTCAAAGCAAAATTCACCAATATCATTTCTTACGAAGGCTATCTGTACGGGCTTGACGACGGAATTTTCGCATGCATAAATCCAAATGATGGCACACGTCAGTGGAAACGTGGCAGATACGGACACGGCCAGACCTTGCTCATCTCGGATGTCTTGTTGGTGACCACCGAATCTGGTGATGTTGTCCTCATTGAACCGAATCCAGAACGCCATATTGAACATGCACGTTTTGAAGCATTAACGGGTAAAACATGGAACACCCCAGCACTCGCCGGGGACTACCTCCTTGTCCGCAATAGTAGCGAAGCGGCATGCTATCGACTGCCAACAATCAACACGAAAGCCAATATTGGCGCAGAATGATCCGATCTTCCGAAATACTTCCACATTCACGTTAAATAATATTCCCTCCGCATCGCTACGGATAAAAAAATTAGAAAGGAGAGGACAGTAAGATGTTAAGGGGCACAACAAAGTTATTTATATCTTTTATATGTTGTAGCGTTACACTATTGCTTCCGATATATAGCGCGTCATCTGATCCATCGATCGATTCGCAATTGGAGCAAGATTTTGAGGATTATGTCAAGAGTCATCGCAATCGGAAACGTCTTGCGTTCTCTGATCGCACCAGTTTCGTCGTCTACGACATTTCAGCAAACAAGAAGTTAGTGTCCATCAACGAGAATCGGCAGATGATGGCAGCTTCGATCATTAAGAACTTTGTTATGCTCGCGTATTTCCACGAAGTCAAATATGGACAGCAGCAGTACACGAATCACAACAGAGGTCACCTCAGGGCAATGATACAGCGGAGCTCAAATCCTTCTACGAACTATTTCATTCGATTGCTCGGTGGCCCGGCACACGTGAACCGAATATTGAAAGCCAATTATCCGTACTTCACGCAGACTCGGATTGTCGAAAAGATCCCACTCAGTGGACGGACGTACAAAAATATGACTTCTGCCCGCGACATAAGCACGTTTTTCTTGAAGTTGTGGCAGAATAAACTCCCGCATTCTGATAAAATGAAGTGGTACTTCAACCTCAAAAACGGGGATTATATCTTCAAACAGACCTATATTCCGGCTTATGTAGAGGTCTACAATAAGACTGGGACCGTTTACGGATTGGTAGGAGATGGCGGTGTATTGGTTCTAAAAGACCCGCGCGGTAAAAAGCGCGCCTATATCTTTGTCGGACTGATGGAGGATAGAACGAAAACGAACGGTAGGAACCGGTGGGTATCCTTTTACGATTGGAAAACCCGACGTGCTAACATCTTACGTAGACTCTCCGAAAAGGCTTATAAGTACGTCTACGAAAATCACTACGGCGGCAGGCTCACACGACGTAATTAGGCAGTCTAAAGGAATCACTTATGCGACGCGTTGTTGACATCGGCAGACGCATTGAACTCGTCCCGATGGACCCCCACTTCAATGACATCACTATCGGACTCTACCGTCAGCATGCGAATCACGGGCACAACGCGCCCGTTTTTCTGGTGCATACCTATAGTCGTATCTCCGGGGCCGCTGAAAGAATCGAAGCCGTGGTCGCAGCGATGCAAGGGCTTGGCGGGATGCTGAAAGATGCCGACGGTTTGCTGCGTTTTCCGTGTCATAGTGCACATGAGGCGGCGTGTCGGCGTGTCTTTCTGGAAGCGTGTAAACTTGCACCCGGCACTCCGGCTGAACCGCGTCCGTTAAATATCCTTGATAAGAAATCGCAACTCACGATTACAGTTGCTTCTATAGGAGAAGGTATCTATCGGGTTACAGCGGCAGGTGAAGGGAGAAGCGCGGCGCGGCGCGTCTCAGCGATTGCCGGTGGCTTGGCGAAATTGGGTGAAATGGAGACCGTTGAAACGGACGATAGAGACACTGTTGTTTATCCGTGCGCGCAGTCGCACGACGCACTCGTTGGACTCCTGTTGACGCGCGCGCCAAACGTCAGGGTCGCCTTGCGTGAAGAAGAGATGGGAGCCGCACGCGGTGTACTCACTGCACCGAGCCAGCAGACATAGAGGAGACCGAAGATGCCAAACGCAATGACAGGTCGTGAACGCGTACTCGCCGCGCTTCACAACAAACCGACTGATCGTACCCCTATTTGCAATCCGACCTCCGTCGCTACCGTCGAATTGATGGATCTGGTGGATGCCCCTTTTCCACAAGCGAATCGGGAACCGGAATTGATGGCGCGGCTCGCTGCTACAGGATACACCGAACTCGGCTTTGACACCATCATGCCGGTCTTCACGATTATCCAAGAATCCAGCGCGCTGGGCTGCAAAATTCAGTGGGAACAGAAGGATAACTGGCCCACCGTCAAGATGCGGGAACCAATCTGGGAGGATGTCGATGACATCGTTATCCCTAACGATTTCCTAACACATCCAGATACGCAGTGTGTCCTTGAAGCAATTAAGATTCTGAAGAAAGAATACGGTGACGAAGTCGCTATCATTGGAAAAACGATGGGGCCCTGGTCGCTCGGCTACCACTGTTTCGGTGTTGAACCGTTCCTCTTGCTGTCGCTTGACGACCCCGGCAAGACAAAACTTGCACTTGACCGGATGAAGGAAGCGACTGTGCAATTTGGCGTTGCGCAGATTGAAGCGGGAGCAGACGCGTTGACGCTCCCCGACCACGCGACAGGCGATCTCGTTAGCGGCGAATACTACCAACGCTACCTCCGAGACCTTCACATCGAATTCGTCGAACGTATTCCGATCCCGCTCATACTCCATATCTGCGGACGCACCGTTGACAGAATGGAATACATCGCGCAGACTGGGATGGCAGCCTTCCACTACGATTCCAAAAACGAACCGCAAGAATCTATGGACATTGTGAAAAAACGGATTGCGCTCGTCGGAAATATTAATAACCCGGAAACACTTTTCTCCAAAGAACCGGAAGACGTTAAAGCAGAGGTCGTCAAAAACTTGGACGCGGGTGTGCCGCTGATAGGCCCGGAGTGCGCGATCCCACTTCAGACGACTATAGAAAACCTCCAAGCCATCCCGGAAGCAGTTCGCGGCTGGCACAGCGAAAAAATACGAACAGATTAGCATTTCCGCATTGCGTCCTACAGATCAGGCGATGCTGGAAAAAATCAACAGCAAAATAACTTCCATAATATCTAACGAGGAAAATCGCATGAAAACCTTGATGTGCTCGTTGCTCATACTCAGTTTAGGACTTTTCACCGTGACGGCGAGTTACGCGCAAGCAGCAACCGATATTGAGGCCTTACGGGCAGCTGATGTCAATGCTGATGGAACAATAAACATCCAAGATCTGGTGCGGATCGCTTCACATTTGGGCGAGATCGTCACCGAGGCGCAACCCCTTACCCCGGATGTCAACGGTGATGGTCATATCAACATTCTTGACTTGGTACTCGTCGCGAACCGTCTTGGCGAAACTGTCCCGCCGCTTGTCGCATTCGTAGGTGCGGCGCCTGAAAGCGGCGTAGAGATTACCCCGAACGATAGCATCACACTGACTTTCGACAACACCCCAATGGATGTTACCGTCAGTGCAGGCACCGCCACTATTGATGGAAACCGTGCCACAATTGAGGGCCCCTTCACACCCGGGGCCCTGGAGCTGACGATTACTTGGGAAGATGGAACTGAAACATTCACTTACACGGTCACCAAACCGGATACCGAGGCACCCTCAATCACCGGTGGAACGATCCGTGATGGCGATACTGATGTTAACGCACGCGCGGCAATTGAAGTCGAGTTCAGTGAAGAGATACGCGGCCTCGTCACACTGCGAACCGAAGCAGACAATAATGTCGGATGGGTCACCACTTTTGATGGCAACAAAGTGATGCTTACACCCGTCGAAGGCAAAGCACTCGACCCGGAAACGACGTACACCATTGCTGTAAAAGTCAGAGACGCAGCTGGCAATCGAACGGATATCAATATTAGTTTTACCACTGCCAGTGCTTATGACGGTATCCCTATTGAAGTCACCGATGCAAACTTTGACTCCATCGTACTTGCGTCTAAGGTCCCTGTGGTGGTCGAGTTTTATACGGACTGGTGACCGTTTTGCCAAAGAATGGTGCCAGTTGTCACCGAAATTGCTTTAGAGAACAAGGACACATTTATTGTAGCGAAGTTAAACAATGATGAGAATCGGGAAACAGTCAAGGAATATGGGATTAGATATCAACCTATTTACATTATATTGAACTCATAGCGAGTACGGTTTATGAATGGTTGAAAGTTATACGAAAGTTAATCATAGCATACGCTAAATGACGGAACCCCAGACGGGTCTCTTT
>RKRO01000310.1 GCA_007571355.1 Candidatus Poribacteria bacterium
AATAGTTCCCCGTAGTGAAGACTACGCAAAATGGTATACACAAGTCATCCGTCAAGCGGAGATGGCAGATTACGCGCCCGTGCGCGGCTGTATGGTCGTGCGTCCCTACGGTTATGCGCTCTGGGAGAATGTCAAGGAACAGTTGGATATCCGTTTCAAGGCGACGGGCCACCAAAACGCCGCTTTCCCGCTCTTTATTCCGATGAGTTTTATTGAGAAAGAGGCAGAGCACGTCGAGGGCTTCAAACCGGAACTCGCGGTCGTTACCCACGGAGGCGGTAAAAAGTTGGAAGAACCGCTCGTGGTGCGCCCAACATCTGAAACAATTATCGGGTACATGTATAGCCAATGGATCCAGTCTTACCGCGACCTGCCTGTGCTTATTAATCAATGGGCAAACGTCGTACGCTGGGAGTTACGTCCGCGTCTTTTCCTCAGAACAATGGAATTTTTCTGGCAGGAAGGGCATACGGCTCACGCCGCGCACGCGGAAGCAGAAGCGGAAACGCTTCGTATTTTGGATATCTACACCGATTTTGCAGTCAACGAAGCCGCGATACCTGTTATCCCTGGACGCAAAAGCGAAAGCGAAAAATTCCCCGGTGCCCTGACCTCTTATACCATTGAGGCGATGATGGGGGATAAACGCGCCCTCCAAGCGGGTACATCACACGATCTCGGACAGAACTTCGCCAAAGCCTTTGAGATTCAATATCTCGATGCGAATCAGAAACAGCAGCACTGTTGGACAACGAGTTGGGGCGTAAGCACGCGGATGATCGGCGCGATTATCATGACGCATGGCGATGACCAAGGGTTAGTCCTACCCCCGCGCCTCGCGCCTACACAACTCGTCATTGTGCCAATCGTTCCCAAGAATAGAGACGATGATAAGCAAGCGGTCATGCAAGCTGTTGACGGCATTTGTGAAACCCTGGAGGGTGTCCGCTATCATGTTGATGACAGGCACGACTACTCACCCGGATGGCGGTTTAACGAATGGGAACTCAAAGGCGTTCCCTTGCGCATTGAGATAGGCCCTCGCGATCTGAGCAACCAGCAGGTCGTTCTTGCACGGCGTGATATACCCGGCAAGGATGGCAAAACGTTTGTTCCGATGAATAACGTCGCGGAAACAGTACCTCAGATGCTTGAGACAATTCAAGCAGATATGCTTAAACGGGCCACAGCGTTCCGGGACGCGAATACTTTTGAACCGGATACCTACGAGGCCTTCAAAGCGGTTATTGAGGAAGGATTCGCTCGTGCACGTTGGTGCGGTGAGGCAGCATGTGAAAATCAAGTGAGAGAGGAAACACAAGCAACGATTCGATGCCTCCCGATAGAACAACCGAGGGAAGATGGTGAGTGTATCGTCTGCGGGAAACCTGCAGGAGAGGTTGCAGTCTTTGCTCGGGCATATTAAATTTGTTATCGGTTGTCAGTTGAATTGGTTAACAGTTAGCAGTTACAAGAGTCCTCTTAACCAAAAACTGAGTACTGACAATTGACGACTATTCCCTAAAAACCGACAACCAGAAAAGAATATGAGTATACTCGTAAATAAAAACACAAAAGTAATCGTTCAAGGTATCACAGGGCGTTCCGGACGCTTTCATACGGAGCAGTGCGCGGCTTACGGGACCCAAATTGTTGCAGGCGCGGTCCCCGGTAGAGGTGGGTCTGATGTCAACGGTATTCCGGTGTTTGACACCGTAGCGGAAGGCGTTGCAGCAACTGGCGCGGACACCTCTCTGATTTTCGTGCCTGCGCGCTTCAATGCGGCCGATTCAGTCATGGAGGCAGCAGCAGCAGCAGTCGGGTTGATTGTGTGTATCTCCGAACATATCCCTGTGCTTGACATGGTGACAGCGAAGGCGTTCCTGAAAGGGAAACCGACGCGATTAATCGGTCCGAACTGTCCGGGTATTATTACACCTGGCGAATGCAAGATCGGTGTGATGCCAGCGTTTGCCTATACCCCAGGCAACGTTGGAATCGTTTCCCGGAGTGGAACGCTAACTTATGAAGCTGCTTATCAATTGAAACGGCTCGGCATTGGACAGTCCACCTGTGTCGGTATCGGTGGCGATCCGGTGATTGGGACAAACTTTGTTGATGTCCTTGAGCTCTTTGAAGCGGACGACGATACACACGCTGTCGTTTTAATCGGTGAGATCGGCGGAACGGCTGAAGAGACGGCGGCGCAGTTTGTGAAGGACGAAATGACGAAGCCTGTTGTCGGATTTATTGCTGGACAGACCGCGCCGCCGGGTAAACGGATGGGACATGCTGGTGCTATCATCTCTGGTGGACAAGGCACGGCTGCGGATAAAATTCAGGCACTCAAGGGGGCTGGCATTACCGTTGCAGATAGTCTCGCTACTATTGGAGAAACCGTTGCGGCGGTTTTAACCTAAAACCTTGGAGGTCAAGCACAATGGCATTTAGCGATTTCAAAACAATACCCGAAGTTCAGGAAAAATTTAGAATCAAACACACCGAGAACGACTTTATAGCAATTGAGGAAACAACACACACTCCGTCAAAACAATTTTTGCAGGAATTAGAATTTAGCCGACAATACATCGACGTTTTCGCCTCTGAAAGTGCTCGATGTGAAGCAGTCATTTTCCCTGTTTTGCGGGAAGTTTACAAAGAATATGCTGAAGATTACGCGCTCTGGATAAAGAAACCGATCGTCTACGATGAAATACTCAGCGGTACACCGGATTACTTTATCTCAACTCGATCTGAATTGGGTATGCTCGTTGTCGGTATGCCGTTGATAATGTTCGTTGAAGCGAAAAAAAATGATTTTGAACAAGGCTGGGGACAGTGTCTTGCAGAACTGGTCGCAGCACAAAAAATCAATGCCGACTCAGATATCCCCGTCTATGGCATCGTGAGCGATGGAACTTTGTGGCAATTTGGATACCTCATTGGTGATGCCTTCACACGAAACAAGACCAGCTTTAGCGTAGATGATTTGCCAGCTCTTTTTGGCGCGATTGACACTGTCTTCAAAACAGTGAGCCAGGCATCCGAACACGTCTAAAGTTTCGGGCTTTTTGTGAGGAGAAAGCTTGTGAAAAAAGACATCGGTTTCTTACGCGCAAAAAAACAGCAACACCAACCGATCACTGTGCTGACCTGTTACGATTACCCGACCGCTTGCCTACAAGACGAGGCGGGGATCGATATTGTCTTCGTTGGAGACAGTCTTGGTACCAACATCCTCGGTTATAAAAGCGAGACGGAGGTGACAATGACAGATATGCGCCATCACCTCAGAGCCGTCCGCCGTGGCGTGACAGATGCCTATCTTCTTGTTGATATGCCTTATGCCGCCGATCGCGATGTGAAACAAGCCGTTACCAACGCGAAACTTTTCTTGTCGGATGGGGCAGACGGCGTTAAATTGGAAGGCGGTATAGAAAAGGTTCCGATTGTCAAAGTGTTGGCTGAACAAGGTATAGAGACGTGCGCGCACATCGGCCATAACCCACAAATCCACGGCAGCAAAGCAGCAACACACGGAAAGACCTTTGCCAAAGCGAAACGGCTCATTGAGGCAGCAGCAGCACTTGCAGACGCGGGCGCGAAACTCATCGTCCTTGAGAAAATCACTGAAGAGGTCAGTCAAATCATTACAGAGACTGTCGATATTCCCACCATCGGTATCGGCGCAGGACGCTTTTGTGATGGACAGGTGCTCGTTATCAACGATATATTAGGTATCGGTCCGCCCTTCAAACATGCTAAACGCTACCAAGATTACAATCAACTCACTTTTGAGGCGATCTGTCAGTATCGCGAAGAGGTGGCGAATGGCGTATTTCCGACAGACGCGAACGCCTCACATATCCCTCCAGACAAACTTGCACGGGTGCAGAAGTGGCTCAAATCAGAGCGTTAACATATCTGTGCTTATTTTTTCTACGGGTTCAAACCCTTAAGAATTTCATCCCAAGCCCACAAAAGAATCGTCCCATCTTCACCAGCAGTGGCAAGAATCGTCCGATCTTCAGAGAAAACCAATACAGAGATATAACTTGTGTGTCCAGGGAACGTTGATATAATCTTGCCATTGGTGGTATCTCGCAATTGAATAAATCCATGTCTACTTCCACTGACAAGGATAGAACCATCTGGAGAGAACGTTAACGCCGTTGGTGGATCGGACATACCTTCCAATCGGAGCACACGTTCATAGATACCAGTAGTAGGATTTCGGGAATAAATGTGAGAACCACCAGCGAAGGTGTTACTGTCCGGTGCAAATGCGACTGCTCCTTGATCTGGAAACGTAGCAAGTTCAGCACCGGTCAGAGTATCCCACAACCGTATTGTCATATCCTTCGTCGTCCAACCCGAACTTATGACAGTTTTATTATCTGGAGAAAATGCCAAACTGTAAACTGCAGTCGTATGTCCTTCAAGTCTGCACTGTGTTCGCCGGTTCGGTACATCCCATATTTGGATAATATTGTCTTTTCGTGAACTCACCGCAAAAAGTGTACTATCTGGAGAAAATACCAAGTTGGATACAAATCCACCACTCTCTTCCTGGGTTCCTAGGACACATAGCAACGTTTTGTGTGTGGTCCAGAGTCGAACTGTATTCTCGTTTCCAATTCTATTTTGGGTTACGAACAGATTTGCGTCTGATGATAACGTCACTTCTGATATTTTTTTGCCTCCATTCTCAACTATATCGGTAGAGATCTCATTTCTTGTATCGGTATCCCATACAGAAATAAAAACTTGTGAATTACTACTCAAACCAATGCTGGTAAGGGTTCTGTTGGTGCCATTAGTGTGTTTCGATTTCCCAGATGGGTCACACAGAGTTTGGTTGGATGGATTCATGCTGTTGAATGCTAATGCGGATATCCCGCCTGGGTTCTGTGTGAGCTCGAATTGCTGATTCCCCGAATCGGTTTCCCACAAACGGACAGTTCCATCTGAATTTGCACTTACCAATTTTTTAGCGTCCGGAGAAAATGCTATTGCTTCGAGTTCTGCATTACCGGATCCCCCTTCAAACGTACGGATAGGTCTACGCACAAGCGCGGCATTCCATACCCGCCTCAAGGCAGAAGGTGTCCTACCTACGTGAATATTCCAAAGTTGGACTATATCCTCGGTACCTCCAATAGCAAGAAGGCGGCTATCTGGCGAAAACGCTAACACCTTGGAGGAAACAGCAGCTTTAAGTGTGCCCAAAAGCATTCCACTTTTAACGTCCCACAATCGAACTCCGTTGGAACCTTCAGCACTCGCAAGGACTTTTCCATTCGGTGAAAACGTTAAGGTTTCTATATTTTGTGCCTGTTTTTCTACTGTAAATAAGAGTTGCTCTGTGTCAACATCCCATAATTGGATTGCAGGAATTCCTTGCTCTTTTCCCAAATAAGCATTTGTACAGGCGGCAGCAAGAAACCTTCCATCTGGTGAAAACACTACATGTAACTCCACTTTCGTCTGATGGGGGAGCACAGCAATTGGCTTATGTGTATCATTAGTGAGATTCCATAGCCCTGCTGTTCCAGCGCTGTCCCATCGCCATCCATCCCAACCTGCTGCGTATGCAAGCTTTGTATCTTCTTCAGTAAACATTAAAGCTTTGACAGGGCTTCGATTTCCAGCAAAAACGGATTTCAGACTTCTTGTCTCTAAATCCCATAGGACTGTGTTGCCATATAAATCTCCACAGGCAAGGATACTACCATCGGTGGAGAATGCCAGCACATTGATAGAGGAGCTGCCTTGTTTACGGTCAACACCACTATCCTGGGTGAGTAAAGCGATTTCTGCCCCTGTATTTGCATCGTAAAGCCAAACCCCAATGGAGGTGCCAACGGCTAATTGTGTGCCATCCGGTGAAAACTGAATCGCATCAATCCTCCCCTTTCCTAATCGCGCTTTTGCCTTTTCAGGCAATTCCCATTTTGTATAATCTTTCACGGTTTCCTCCGTTTGCGTCGATGCAATTGCTGCGGGCGCATCATTCGGTTGTTGTAGATAATTCCGCTTATCAAGCGCGTTGGTACTTCCTATTTGTGTCCGCACATCCGGTTTTGATTCAAGGTTCTCGACCATAGGCGCGTCAACGATCTCAACCGTCATCTCTGAAGCGGCATCAAAACGATAAGGTTTCTGAAAACGCGTCAGGTATGGGTGATTTCCAAAACCGAGTATTAGCAACATAACTGCTAATGTGGAAGCAGCAACAGCCCACGGCACTAATGGCTTGCTACTGCACGGGGCATCAAATTTGACTCGGGAAATCTCGCGCATAATGGTCTCGGTCAAATT
>RKRO01000185.1 GCA_007571355.1 Candidatus Poribacteria bacterium
ATGGAGGAAAACAGTTAAATATCTTAGTATTTTCATAATGTTCGCGTTTATGATCGCCAGTGGTGTTTATGCCGAAACTGACATACCGACGGGCGAAACACCCGAATTAGTACCCCTCACGGCTAATGAAACGCGATTAGATGCAGATATGGCGGGCGCAGCGGAAATCTATACCGACTTGATGTGGGCCGTTTATTCCGTTTATTCCAGTCCCCTTGGCCCTGGCAGCCCTGAAAGCCAAAACGCTTACAACGCTTTGATTAAAAAGTTAGAATATGACAAGGCATTCTTGACAGATAAAGTATTATCTAAATCTGACATCAGTTTCATCTACGCGCAGCGTGCCGAACTTAGATCTTCACACTGGCAAGATATTATTGGCGCAGAAGAAGATGCAAGAAAATCCGTTGAACTAGATCCTGAAAGTGTCAATGCAGCGTGGATTCTTGGAAAAATGCTAACGCACCGATATCATTCCAGATATGTTTCTAATAGGGAACGCGATAGAAACAAGGAAGATGAGATGTTTACGGCATTAAAGCGCGTTATCGAATTGGATCCAGATCACAATAATGCGCATGGCTACATCGGCGAACTGGGGATACTACTCAACCGTCCTGAACTCGCAATTACGTCATTTAAGGCACTGACCCGGATTATGCCTTTTAGGGCGGAATACCATAACGAACTTGGTAAACTTTACAAGGCACAGAACCGTTATGAAGACGCGTTGCATTCTTACGAGAGGGTTTTAACCATCTCCCCGAACGATATTAATGCACACTATAATGTCGGTGTCGAGTATCAGGCACAAAACAATTTTGAAAAGGCTGAATACCATATTAAGCGCGTCGTCACATTATTAGAAGAGCACGCCAGTGCAATGCGCAGGGGACGCAGCCGAAGTGGAGATCGTGAGAGGTTAGCTCGAGAACTCCAAAACTCCCGCTATCAACTCGCACAGGTTTACCTAAAATTCAATGTGCCGCAGAAAGCTGTCCAGAACTTTGAAAAGATTTTGACCGCTAATAGTAAGTATGTCCCTGCCCTCATAGGTATTGGAATAGCTTACCAGATGCTTGACGATGTTCAACGCTCAGAAAATTACCTGCGCAAAGCAATAGAATCCTCGCCTACACAAGAAGTGCCTGATGCATATAACGCATTAGGGTATCTCTACGCGAAACAGGGCATCAGATTGGATGAAGCGGAGACACTTGTTCGCCGCGCACTCAAGAGCGTGCCAACATCAGGCGAGTATTTAGATAGTTTAGGGTTTATCTACTTTAAACAAGGGAAGTTGGATGCCGCTATAGAGAATTTAGAACAGGCAGCTCGTTACCTACCGGATGAACCAGAGATTCTCGGACATCTTGCTGATGCCTACCTCAAAAAGGGCTTAGAACAAAAGGCGTTGCAAACTTTGGAGCACGCCGTGCAGCTTGAACCAGATAATGTTGAACTTCGTCAGACACTTGATACCATTAAATCAGGCAAATAGTTTAATAGCAGTCAGCAATCAGCAAGCGGGTTTTCTATTAATCAGAAACCTCTTGTGCCTGAGGGCTGACAACCGCCAGTCGACAACCGAAAACCATCAGCCATGAAAAATATGAGGATTTCGTTTTCCATCTTCATGCTCCTGCTATCAGGGTGGTTACCGTGTCAAAGTTCGGAAATCTATCTCTGTGGAACACCGCGGTTGTCCTTCATAAAAGAGGCACTTCGCGGTTCGACACAAAATTTCCCAGACGAGAACGTAACGAGGGAACGGGTGCCAAGCGCGCCGACACTTCCTGTTGGAACAGAGCGGACGTTTTTTGCCCCCGATTTTAGGAGTATGCAGCAATATACCGTCTCTGCTGTCCTTCGCGGTGTTGGTAACTTCTGTTATGTTTTTGTTGAAACATCAGAATGGAACACACGGGTTACTGCTGAAACAATCCAGGCAATGGTGCGTGCTTTTGACGCTGCGACCCCGGCGAATCCGCGACGCGGAATTTACCAGACGCTGACACAATCTTTTGGTGTGCCACCTGATATTGATGGAAACGATAAGATTATTTTACTGCTGCTTAACATTCGGGATGCAAATCAGATCCAGCAGTACACGGCAGGTTTTTTCAACCCAGCGGACCAAAGTCGAGGGGTACTGAGGCACCCCGGGTTTCGTAGGTTTCCGATTCGTAGTAACGAAGCCGATATGCTGTATGTAGACACACAACCGTTAAACCCAAATAGCGAGGCGGCTCACAATGTCATCACCCATGAACTCTTACATCTCATTCATTGGGGACATGATCCACACGAGGTCACCTGGGTTGATGAAGGTTGCGCTGGATATGCGTCATTCCTCTGCGGGTATTCCGTTTTAGAACATGTTGCCGCGTTTGAAAAGAACCCCTCAATTTCACTTATAACATGGCCTGAGAGGGATACAGATACACTTCCGCACTATGGTGCGACCTTTTTATGGATGCTGTACCTACATGAGCGGCATGGCGGTTTGGCTACACTAACCGAAATCGTCCAAAATCGAGGCACGTCGCTCATTGGTATTGCGGATGCACTGGGATCAAACGGAAATCCTACACAGAAGATTCCTGATATTTTTAATAATTGGAAACTTGCAAACTATTTATCCGATTATCGTACCATAAGACTTTCTCTTGAACCGCATCGATGGCATCGTTCCTATCCAAGTGGTACACAAGGTGGACAACTCAGTAACTTTTCGGCGGACTACATCGGATTTGAGGAGGCCGGTGGATTGACGCTCGGGTTTTCGAGCAATTCTCGTGAAAGTACCACTGCACACGCTATTGAATTTCATAACACTGGTGATGTTCATAAACGGGAGATCGTATTGTCCACCAACGGTTCTGGCTCTATTGTTTTATCGGATACTGTCACAGAAGCACTCCTAATTCCGAGTTTACAATCGGAAGCGAGCGATGCCCAGACACAAAGTACACAGTATCAATATAGTGCAACGCGTGGCGCACATATTACTTTCGTTAGTGTTGCCCTTCCGAACCCTGTGCATTCACAGTACTGGGATATTGTTGCTGTGCCGAGTGAATCTCTTGTCGGGTTAGTTCCGTCCGTAACATTGATGCGTTCTGAGAACAACGTTGAACGTCCCTATCAGGAGTCGCAAGCAATGTACCGAGTGGCACTGGACTCACAAGACAGCCGGATGTACCGATTGTCATTCCGCCTTGATTCAGAGGTAGCACCTGAATCGCTCACGTATCAAATTTCGTTGGAATCAAGAATTGTTGACACAAGATCACTAACCCGGTAATAGGCTATCAAGGATGACACATAAGGGGAAAAATATGCAACCTATACTCTATGCAGGAACCATTGGACAAAGCGTCTGGCACAGTACCGACAAGGGGGATACGTGGCGCAGAGTTAGTAACGGACTCTTTCCTGAAGCCGATGTCCGTGCTATAGTTGTCAATCCCAGCGATGCAGGAACCGTCTATGCAGGTACCGAGAACGGTATCTTTCGAACAAACAACGCCGCTGAATCCTGGCACCATCTCCCGAGTCCTATGGATGGGCGCGAGGTATGGGCAATAGCAATTGACTCGAAGGCACCAGATACGATTTATGCTGGTACGTGTCCATCTGCACTTTTTAAGTCTACTGATGGCGGCGATAATTGGAAGCAACTTGATGCCGCTTTGGCACAAGAGTGTGAAGGTGTTCCGATTATTCCGCGCGTCACAACTTTTGTGGTCGATCCGGAAGATTCGCAAACGCTCTACGCTGGAATCGAGATTGATGGCATGCGTCTTAGCACCGATGGCGGTGAAACATGGACAGAGCGGAGTGAAGGCCTCAGCAGCTTGGATATTCACGGTCTTTGTGTCGTCCCGGGTTCCCCGAAGACTATCATCGCAGCGACAAATAACGATGTTTGTGTAACGACGGACATGGGACAACAATGGACACCGTTGAATGTCAAAGCACATTATCCGTGGCCCTATTGCCGTGCGGCGTTTTTTCTTAATGGCGATGCTGGTAGGGTATTTATTGGCGCAGGGAACGGGCCTCCGGGGGACCAAGGGGGTATCTTCTCAACGCCCGATGTCGGCAAAACATGGGATCGCGCCGATATTGGCAGAACTGCAAATAGCACGATCTGGACCTTTGCTCATAATCCGAACGTTAACGATTTCATAATCGCGTGCAGTGTAAGTGGGCAGCTCTATCGCAGCACAGATGCCGGCAACTCATGGACGAAACTCGCACACGAATTTGGAGAAGTCCGCGCATTGGCTGTTGGATAGATGTTGACTTATTTTTGCAGTTTGTGGTATGCTGTAAGCAATTCGGCTTCCGAATACGGTATTTGATAGCGCAATTCTCGGATTCCACCTATGTTGGATCAAATGTTGGAAACCTAAACCTGTTTCGATTCAAGACGCAGGATTTTTGCTCCTTCATAGGAGTACAGGAAGACTTTTTTGAGGATTTAAAGTAAAACTTGCGCAAATTTTCCAATAGCAGAAAATTTGGTTTTCAAGTTACACCTAAACTTATAGGAGGCACATTTCAGTGATACGTTTTTTTGCAATTCTGTTTATACCGCTCTTCTGCCTAACAATTGCGGGGTGTATTGGTGGAGGCGAGATTAACATCACCACGCCGCCAGAGATTGACAAAGCGAAAAGCGTTGTCGTTACCCCATTTTATACGGATGCAAATGCAGCAGAAGAAGTAAACAAATTGGGTAAAAGAATCAGCGTTAACCTCGGAGAGCGTTTAAAACTTATATTAAAAGACGCTGAGTGGACTTACGATATTTCAAACAAAGTTAAACCTGTTGACGATAAACTCTCGGAACTCGGACTCACACTCGGGCAGGTTTATGAGGACCCCGCTTTGGCAGCGAAACTCGGACAGGCACTCAACGCGGACTTGGTAATCATCGGGATGGTTGAAAAGCCAAATTTAAAGCGGCAGGATTACAATCAACATCTTATGAAACAAGGCAGCCAGAGCGGAATTTCAGGGACATCCACCTATATTCGGACGCGCCTTACCGCCGTCGGTCGTACCCGAGTCAAAGTTGTTGACGCAAACTCCGGTGAACTTGTTTATAACAACCGAATCCAGTCATACTTGAAATATTGGTATGCCTATCAAACGCAAATGAGCGAAATGCAGATTTACAAGACCGCTGAAGAGAAATTCGCTGATTTAGGGAAACATCTCCCACTCCGGATCGCTTACGTGCTCCATCCAACTGGATTACAGTTAGAAGCAGAGGAAAAGATTCTGCTTAAACCAGATATTGAGTTGAAAGGCACGGGGGGTATCGTCGAATTTAATTAGGACCTATAGGTGCGGTCTGTACCTGAACTGGCACATAGCGATGAAAGGCGCGGTGAGTAGCCGCGCCTATTTTTGTGTCGATGAGAAAGATGTAAAGTAATTTTCGAGTTGATGCGTGTACACTTTTCCGTACGTTAACAGATCGCAAGAGACATCGTAAAGTTCACCAGGGGCAAGTTCTTGATACGGATTAATAATGTTTTCATAGCAATCTAATGCCTTGATAAAAAAATCGAGCGTCTCTTTATTAATAGCACTGTTTTGATGTAAGGTCAGGAAGCTGTGGTGCTTTTGCTGAGGCGGTACCTGCCCCTTAAACTCGATGATAACGTTATTGATGTCTACAGCACGTTGAATAATCATAAGAAAGCAGCTTTTAACGTAAGAGTGCGTAATTCTATCGCTATTGATGTATGCTTCCTGAGTTTCCGGCAGCCCATTCTGCAGTTGCTCAAAACATTCGCTCATAGATTCCAATTTCGCTTTCACAGGGTTGAATTTCTGGGATGTTGACCTCTTTGAAGTCCTCTTATTTTTCTTTTTCATGGGGGCACCTCTCTTTGGTTATTTTTCGTCTTTTTAAGGATTTCTATTTTTTAGACGTTGCTAAACCTAAAAAGTTGTAATCTACTTCGTTTTTATTTTTTGTGGATAGGATAAAGTTCTAACAGAGATCAGAAATGTCAAAGGGACAGTGAGCTTGAGGCAAGTTGATACCGAGGTTATCTGTTGACGAAAACATTGAAGAAAAACTTCGTGAACAGACTCAAAAACAATGATACTGAAATTGCGGAACAAGTTGAGCAAATTATTCATCGCCAAAAACCGCTGCGTCCAACAGAAGGTGGAAACTTGAGAGAAGAATCGCCACAGGAGGATTAGATGAAGATATTTTTGATGACGCTGGCAACGCTTTTTTTATGCATGGCTGTGTCCTGCATAAGAG
>RKRO01000483.1 GCA_007571355.1 Candidatus Poribacteria bacterium
TTATAATGTCTTTTACCGATACTACCGACTTTAACCGCTTTATATTCTTCAGGTGAGTTCGTGTGGCACCCATCACAACTGACATACCAACGCCCTCCGGCACCTACTAACGTTTTATCAACATAATCGGAAACTTTCTCGCAGACCATGCCTGAACTTTCTGATGCAGCGGCGTATGGCTCACTTCTATGCCTTGATGTTTCAACTCCGCAGCCGCCGCACGATAGTCCAACTGCGCAGCGGGGCGCATCATCACAGCGGCGACTTTCTGCGTATCCCTACCCAGAAGAGGTTGCTTCACCTCCCAAGGCACCTGAATATGACCGCATCGAACTTATATGCCCATCTCGGCAGACACAGAACACCACAGAGCGTCGGAAAACTCCGACTGCTTTGACGATACCGACGACTTCTCCCTTGGCACGCTTGACAAACGACAGATTTTGGAGCCATCTCCGGGGCAGTGGCGTTTGTTGAAAGGATGCTCTCCGAGAGCCTTTGAGCCCACGAAGCAGTCGCTGCCGAGACTTGCTCCTCTACATCCCCAATGGAGACAGACTCATCTTCTGTCAGGACTTCAACAATCTTCTGGACCTCTTCGCTAATCTCTTCACAATAAAAATCATGGTATTCTCTCGGAAAAAAATCTAACGCTCATATAAAAAGTAAGTGTGATCGTTTCGTCCGAAGGCAGTCACCACAAGGGGTTGACATGTTCGCTAGCACTCAGTCTTTACATGAGCCAAGACATTTTTCTACCAATGGAGGTATTCTACCATAAACCACCTGATTTTACCGCTTTTCTTTCACCAAACACCTTAGACAAAAACATGCTAAAAAAATGGGGGTAAGTGACCATGCTAACCCCCTTGAAAATTTCCCGAGATTTGTGTTATAATACTTACTATCTATTATTTCCAATTACCATTTATTTCTGGCGCAACTGCTCAAAAGGAACACTATGAACGGAAACATTCAAGAACTCATCCAATCACAGGCTCGAAAGGCAAAAGCGGCGATGCGCGTTTTATCACGGAGCTCCGCGGATGTGCGGAACCATGCCCTTTTCGCAATGGCTGAAAGCCTCCAAAGTTCTAAAGATAAAATCCAAACCGCCAATCGCATGGACCTTGATAATGGCGAAAAAACCGGCCTCGCTGCACCACTCATGCAACGCCTCCTACTTGACGATAAAAAGATTGAACGGATGGTGGACAACCTCCGGCAAGTCGCCGCACTTCCAGATCCGATCAGTGCTGTCATCAGCATGGGAGAACGCCCGAACGGCCTCAAAATCGGGACAGTCCGTGTACCTATCGGGGTCGTCGCTGTCGTATACGAGTCGCGTCCAGATGTGACCGTTGAAGTCTCAGCACTTTGTATCAAATCTGGGAACGGCGTTATCCTTCGCGGCGGTTCTGAGGCCATCCACTCTAACGCAACGCTTGCCCGCATACTCAGCGATACAGCCGCCGCAGAAGGTGTCCCAGACGCAATCCAATTCGTCGATACCACCGATCGGCAGGCAGTCTACGAACTCATCCATCTACCAGACTATGTTGACTTGGTCATTCCGCGCGGTAGTAACGAATTCGTCCAGTTTTTGATGAAAGAATCCGATGTCCCGGTACTCGGACACGCCGACGGTATCTGCCACATCTACGTCGATAAAGCCGCCGACCTTGAAATGGCAAACAATATCTGCATGAACGCGAAAGTTGGGTACAAAGTCGCCGTCTGCAACGCCTTAGAGACGCTTCTTGTCCACACCGATACCGCCGAGAAATTCTTGCCCACTTTCTGTACAGCACTGCAAGATGCCAACGTTGAAATCCGTGGATGTGAACGGACGCAGCAGCTCCATCCAGTCTCCAAGCCTGCAACTGAAGAAGATTGGCGCACAGAATACCTCGATTACATCCTCTCCATCCGTATAGTCGACGACATTGAAACAGCGATAGATCACATAGAAACCTATGGTTCGCACCACTCCGATGCAATTATCACCGAAAGCTACAGTGCGGCGCAACGTTTCCTCAAAGAGGTGGATTCCGCCGCAGTCTACGTTAACGCCAGCACCGTCTTCACCGACGGCTACGAATTCGGTCTCGGTGCCGAAGTCGGTATCAGCACACAGAAACTCCATTCACGTGGCCCCATGGGACTCGAAGGACTCACAACTTACAAATACATCGTCTACGGAAACGGTCAAACCCGTGAATAGAGAGCACTACACGCTCCGAACTCAGTCCATTACCGGAGGAAAATCATGGCAGCCCGCGCAGCACAAACCCATCTCACACCTGAAGAATATATTGCTTTAGAACGCAAAGCGATACCTGATGCCGACACTGTCAGAAGTGAATACGTTAAAGGGGAAATAATCGCAATGTCTGGAGCGAGTCGAGAGCATAATCTCATCACTAACAATATATCTGGTGAGCTCCGCAGCCTATTAAAAGACAGTGGATGTGAAACCTATGCAAGCGACATGCGCGTGAGTTCCCCGCTCACTTCCTCCTATTTTTACCCTGATGTCGTTGTCGTTTGTAAAGAACCTCGTTTTGAAGACGATGTTTTTGATACACTCCTTAACCCCATTATCCTTGTAGAAGTCCTCTCTACTTCAACCGAGGTTTATGATCGCGGCGAAAAATTCGGGCACTACCGACACCTCACGTCCTTACAGGAATATATTCTCGTTTCCCAAGACAAGGTACTTGTTGAACGCTACCGCCTCCCCCAAAAAAATGATACCGTGCCCATTACGCCAAAAGACTGGATTTTCACCGCTTTCCAAGCACTTGAGGACATTTTGCCACTCGCCTCCATTCAATGTGAACTGCCCTTGCAAGAAATCTACGATCGCGTCACATTCCCTAATTAACCCTTCGGAGAACCATAAGGCTGATTTTGAAGGCGGATAGAAGCATTTGGAATCCCACTTACACTGTCCAAAGTTTAGTATCTGGAACAGGAAACTGAAAATTGTCCAAGCTATACTATAAAACAACACGCCTACCCAAAATGGGGGTAAGCGAACCTCATATTTCCCTTGCATTCTTATCTCCTTTCTGATAAAATAAAGCTATAAAGTCAACTTATAGTTGAACACAAAGGATGGAAACGCATGGCACTTCCAAATATAGCACGGATTCGGCAGCGGTTTGAGGCACCCGTTCTTAACGATCTCCCCGCAGCGATTCACGCAGAATTAGAGCGCATTAACGCCGCCGCTATTGTTAAACCGGGTGAGACTGTCGCGATCACCGCTGGCAGTCGCGGTGTCGCAAATGTCGCGACTGCTGTTAAGGCGACGATTGATTACCTTAAAGCACTCGGCGCGCACCCGTTTGTCGTTCCAGCGATGGGCAGCCATGGTGGCGCAACCCCTGAAGGACAACGGAGCGTCCTCGAACATTACGGTATCACTGAGGAAACCGTCGGCGCACCCGTGAAAGCGGCTATGGAGGTCGTGGAACTCGGAAAAACGGCAGATGGATTGCCGATTTTTATGGATGGATATGCCGCTGAAGCGGATCACGTTGTCCCGATGAACCGCATTAAAGCGCATACAGATTTCAATGGATCTATCGAAAGCGGTTTGATGAAGATGATGGTGATCGGACTCGGTAAACAGCAGGGGGCAAACCTCTATCACCGCGCCTTCTTCCAGTACGGTTTTGAACACGTCATCACCACAGTCGGCGGTTTTATTCTTGATACCGGCAAGATCGCCTTCGGGTTGGGCTTAATTGAGAACGCACACGAAGAAACAGCGAAAGCAGTCGCGATGCCCGCCGCCCAACTTCTCCAAACGGAACGCGAACTGCTCGTTGAGGCGAAATCGCTGATGGGACGACTCCCGTTCGATGAACTCGATCTGCTCATCGTGGATTGGACAGGTAAAAACATCAGCGGCACAGGTATGGACACGAACGTTATTGGTCGGATGATGCAGAACTTTGAACCGGAACCCGTGAAACCGGCGATTCTTCGTATATTCGTCCGGGACCTCACTGAAGAGAGCGACGGCAACGCCACCGGTATCGGACTCGCAGACTTCACGACGACACGTCTTGTAGATAAAATTGATCGACACGCTACTTACATGAACGGTATCACTGCCCTCGGACCGCAAAAATCGAAAATCCCGTTCTATTACGATACAGACCGAGAGGCGATCGAAATAGCACTCGACACCATCGGCCTCACAGAACCGGAGGATGCCCGGGTTATCCGCATTGAGAGTACATTGAGATTGACCGAACTCGACATATCTGAGGTGCTGCTTGAAGATGCAAAACTGCATTCACGGTTAGAGGTTATTGGCGAAACGAGACCTCTTCCGTTTGACGCTGTAGGTAACCTATTACCGTTTTGAGCCGTCAACCATTAGTCATTGGCGGTCAGCAGTCAGTAGGGATCGCGAGCAGAGATCACTCCTTCGGTGTCTAAGGATTTTCAGGAACAAGGGATGCAAAAACTTAAGATTATCCTTGAGATGATCAAATTTGAACATACCGTCTTCGCGCTTCCGTTTGCGGTTATGAGTGCTTTTATCGCTGCGAATGGGGTTCCGCCGTTGCCGAAACTCGGTTGGATCTTTGTCGCGATGGTTGGGGCGCGTAGCTGCGCCATGGCGTTCAATCGGCTTGCAGATGCCGATATTGACAGTACAAACCCACGCACTGCCATGCGTGCGATCCCTGCGGGCTTAATCACAAAAGGCGCGGTCTGGAGTTTCACTATCGTCTCCGCTGGGCTGCTGGTCTTCGCAGCGTGGCGGTTGAACCCGCTCGCCTTCGCGTTGTCACCTGTCGCGCTTGCCGTAGTGATGGGATACTCCTATACCAAACGCTTTACGGCACTCTCGCACTTCTGGCTCGGTCTTTCGCTCTCCATCTCACCTGTCGGGGCGTGGATAGCGATTCAGGGGAGTTTCGCGCTGCCGCCGATTGTTCTCTGCCTCGTTGTGCTGCTCTGGACAGCCGGGTTCGACATCATCTATGCTTGTCAAGATGTCAACTTCGACAGGAAGCACGGGTTACACTCTATTCCAGCGAAACTCGGTATCCGGTGGGCATTGTGGCTTTCGTCCGCTTTGCACGTCATCGCTGTGTTGTTCCTCCTCAGTATCCCGCTTCTTGTCGAATTGGGACTTTTCTATTACATCGGTGTCGGGATTGTCGTGCTGATCTTTATCTACGAACACGCCATCGTAAAACCGACGGACCTCTCCCGTGTCAACCTCGCCTTCTTTACACTCAACGGCATGATTAGTCTCGTCTTGATGGCACTTTCGGTAGTTGATATTTTATTTTTTTAGGATTGTAGTTCCAAGGATCGCGCCGGGACGAAGGGACAGAAAACCACTTGTTGACAAAAGGCACCTTACCGAACCGCAAGGAACATAAAAAAAATGAAACTTTCACTTTCCGTACGCGTCGCAGAAACAGCATCCAAGAGAGATGCCACACACACGTTTGTACAACTGACTGAACTCGCTGCAGGACTCGGCTATGAGGCAGTCTGCATGCGTGCGTCCCAAGTCGGTATCCACTCACCGTTGGAACAGATTACCGCAGCGCGTAAGCAGGCAGAATCGCTGAACCTGAAGGTATCTATGATCACCGGCGACTTCCCGGTACCGCTCAACAACGAGCAGGGACCGGACGGTCTCCGTAACATCACACCGTATCTCGATTTAACGCAGCTGCTTGGTGCAGATCTCATCCGCATCGCGATGAAGGTAGAAGCGGACATCCCTTGGGCACAACGTGCCTCCGACGAAGCCGCGGAACGCGGTATTCGGCTCGCTCACCAATCGCATACACAAAGTCTGTTTGAAACGGTAGATGGATCGGTTGACGTACTCAAACGCGTCGGCAGAGAGAATTTCGGGATTATCTACGAACCCGCCAACCTCGACCTCTGCGGACAGGATTACGGGGTCGAGACACTCAAACGGTTCTCGCCGTATCTCTTCAACGTCTATCTTCAGAACCATATCCGTCGACCGGAGGGGAAAACACACCTTCTGACGTGGATTCAAGGCGTAGTTCCACACGATCCGATCCGTCTACAGGACGAAGGCGGTATCGACTTTTCACTGGTATTTCAAGGTCTGGAGGCGATAGGCTATGACAGTTATGTGACCGTGCATCAAGCGTTTCGAGAAATCATGGAACCTGAAGAAGCGGCGGAACAGAGTTATGTCTATTTGAAACCGTTTTGTA
>RKRO01000139.1 GCA_007571355.1 Candidatus Poribacteria bacterium
CTCCTGAAAAACGGATAAGACGGCGGGGTTTGCCGCCGCGAATACCTTTAATGCCGCGAGTAGCAAAGGCTGAGTCCGTCTCCGATTCTCTGCCCGCGTCAACGTACACACCCCATGTGAGCATGCCGAAAGCACCTGTCCACGCCGATGTCATTCCTGAAGTCGTCACGCATACCCATCTATCACAAAAAGATCAACCGAGTCCTGTTTCCAATACCGGTTTTGGTAATGATAAAATCGTCGGTGGCCCCGTAGCCATTAACGGACACACCAGAAAAGGTGGCGGCGGTGAAAACATCGGATTCGAGGGACCGAAGCGGCGCAACAACAATGTTGGAACACAATTTATACACGAAACCGGTGCCTCCGATATCGGTCTTGAAATACGCAATACCGTAGGTACAGGACTCGGCATCTTCCGGACAGAAGTGAAACCCGGTCACCGATTAGTCGGACAGGTTTATGTACCCGGGGAGAGTATCACTCGAATGCCGAATTTTGACAGCTGGGTCCCAGTCTATACCTTTGTCACAGCAAATTTAGATGTCCCTATACGAAACTATACGCAAGGATTCCCGACACCGAAAATGCAGTCTGTCATCGAGAATTTCGCGATTCGTTTCCGTGCCGAATTAGAAATTAACATGCCGGGGGTGTATGTCTTTGAACTCTATTCAGATGACGGTTCGCAATTATATATTGATGGATCTCTCGTTGTAGATAACGATGGGATCCATCCAGCAACAAGTCAGTGGGGGCGTATAAACCTTAAGACAGGCATACACGCTATTGAGATTCACTACTTTCAAGGCCCTCGACAGGCTATCGCGCTACAATGGTTTTATCAACCCCCAAACGGCTCCAGACAAATTGTACCACCCGATGTGATCTACCGTCCCGGCAAACAACAAATTCCAGATGCGTTGAAAAAACTACAGCAACGCCTGAAAAAGGTTCAAAAATAATAGCGGAGATGTAGATGAAGTATACCATTGCGGGCACGTCAATGCTGTTCCTATTTCTGATATGCTATGCAGTCGATTCGCAGTCCGACAACGGGACCGTCCCTTTTGACTGCCCAGACGTGCCATCGCCGCAATTCCAATTTGATTTGAGTCAGGATGTCATCGCGCTCGTTATGGAGGCCCCTACCGCTAAAATTGCGCCCCTGTTTAAAAGTGTGGATAACTTATATCTCCGGAACTACCGGAACCGATCCGGCAATTTTAAGAAGCTGATTGAATATTACGGCAAAGTGCTAAAGAGGCGTGGTTGGGGCGCGTTAGGACAGTACCCACAAACCGATGCTGAAAAAATTAATCTTCATCTCTATATCCGCCACGAGAATGAAAACGTTAAAGGCATCTTCGTCATCGTCAAAGACAAGGACGGCATTTATTTGATAAACATTGTCTGTCAGATTCCGAGGCGGCAGCTGGGGGAGTTGTTGCTGAATTTGGATCAACTCGGTATCGAAATTCCAAGATTGATGTCGCTAAAGCCTCGTGATTTAGCATTGGCTCCGCCACCACCGTCTGATCCTGTCAAACCAGAACCGGATCCCCCGATTATAGAGAAACATGAGGCAGTAGAACCCACCACAGATGAGACACCTGAGCCGCCGCTTTGGGATTGGTACGCTGATGGCGAACAGGTTCATGAGATACACATCCAGAGCAAACTCACATCCCCTGAAGGCACTGACCCGAAGGCAATTGAAGAAACAATAGTAGCCGAAAGGGAGAATCTTCTGAAGATTCTAAGAAACGGTTCTGGTGAACTCAGAGAAGTTATACCGGTTCTTGCAGACGCGCTTGATGATTCCAGAAAGGTATCCCTGCAGATTACGGAAGAAGGGGCGAAACGCATCGCCATAATTAACGTGATATCTATGAAAAAAATATCTGTGCTGAAATCTATGAAGATCTCAGATAAGCAAGTACAGGTGTCAGTAGTGGATAGGTGGTTCGTTTCACAAGAAGACGAGGTTGATACGCCTCTCGCAGCAACACGATTCTGGGCAAAAGATGTTCCAATTCACGAGGTCCGTATCCGCGGGAACCAGAAGGTACCCGCAGCACGCATCCGGCAAACGCTTGATAACGCCTCACCTGACATTAACAAAGCACTCAGGACGCTTTTTAAAGTGATGCCCTATTTTGAAGAAGTCCGCCTACAGGTTGATGAAACGGATGCGAAATACATCGCCACGATCTCTGTCCAAGAAAAACCGCTTTCTACAGATGCCTACCTCGGTCTCAGCCCGCCGATACGCCTCGGTTTTAACCGCGTAACAGGATGGGAGATCGGCACCGGTTTTGAAGTCGGGAAACGCAAAGAGGCAGGACCTCTCTGGATGTGGCGTATCCGAAATTCGCAGGGCAACCAAACCTCAAGGCTGTTTGGAAAAGTCAGTTATGCATTTGGTAATCCGCATATCCATTACCACCTGGGAGGCATCGCGAATTGGGGGAAACCGTATACGTGGAACTTGAAACTCGCCACTCAACTCCATCGCTGGACAGATGCCGTCGCGCCTGAACTTTTTCCGGGCTACAACAGCGGAATCGGAATTTTCCAACGCATTATTGGTGTGCCAGACCTTCAAAATTACTATTTGCGACAAGGCGCTGAGATCGGGTTATATTGGGCACCTATGATGCCTACGCATGCATTTAGGTTGTCAATGCTTGCTGAATCGCATGGAAGTCTTCAAAAAAGCACCGATTGGTTTGTCGCTAATTGGACATCGAAACTAAGCGTCCGAGGGAACCCACCGATAACTGCGGGGCAGCTGCGGGGTCTTGTCTTTCAATACGATTTTCTTGAGAGCATAAAATCCCTCGGCTGGCACAATACTTTCCTTGCGGAACATAGCAGTGCAGCCGTAGGAGCTGATTTTGATTTCACACGGTTACAATTGCACCTTCGATACGCTTTCCCACTTGAGAAGAATCGAATCCGCACCCGACTTTTGCTCGGTTATTCTAACGCGCCGCTGCCGATTCAACGCCAATTGGTGATAGGTGGAATGGGCGGGCTGAGGGGGTATCCTTGGTATAGACAAGAAACCGACGCTAATGGTATAATAACCTATGAGAGCGGCCATACGACTTCACCGTATGCGTTTGCAGGGGACAGCGGATTTCTGCTGAATATCGAATATCACCACAATCTGTCCGATCTATCGCGTTGGAATATTTTCAAAAATGCGTTTCTCATCGCCTTCCTTGACGAGGGACAAGTCTGGCATGCATCCGACGATACGTATACTTTTAACCCGAAGGCAAGTGTGGGCATCGGCTTACAGTTTGGTGAAGACGATTCTATTTTTGTCGTTAATGTTTCAGGTTCACGCTTACATTCTGAACGCGATGACTCTGTTTTCAGGATTAATATTGCCAAAGCCCTTGAATCCGGTCTCGGTGTTCAAATGACGACTGCTTGGTATCACAGTTTCTAAACCGAGCAACGTCTTTCACAGCGAAACGATATGCGAACTTTCCAAGTATTAGCCATCTTTGTGATAGTGTCCATGCCGATGCCCGCCCTGAATTCAGAGGTCGATGCAGATATATTCACTTTTGTCCGATTGAAATACCGAGGACATCGGAGTATATGGGATATAGATTGGCCCGCTTCCGATCGAAATTTTATTCTGCAGCTCCGCGAACATACGAATATTGAAGTTTCACCCGAAGAGAAGATCGTTGACATCCGTTCTCAAGAACTCTTTGAATACCCGTTCGCCTATATGCTGGAGGTGAGCCGATTGATTCTTACCACTGAAGAAGCAGAGAACGTGCGCGAATATCTTTTGCGAGGTGGATTTATCATGGTAGACGATTTCCACGGCGGTAGGCAATGGAAGCAGTTTTATAAACAACTGAAGAAAATCTTCCCGAAACGTGAACCGGAAGACATCCCGATTTCACACCCACTTTTTCACTGCTTCTTCAAAATTGACAAACTGATGCAGATCCCAGGGGCCGGGGCAGCGATGAGAGGCAGAACCTATGAAAAACACGACGGTTTTCCCGCGCGATGCCTCGGCGTTTACGACGATTATGGACGGTTGATGATGATGATTAACTTCAATAGCGATCTCGGAGATGGCTGGGAGCATGCCGCTGAGAATTTCTACCCGCGTGAGCACTCCGATATGGCGTTTAAACTCGGCATTAATGCCGTCGTTTATTCACTGACACATTAAGGATATCTCTGTTTGGAGCAAGGCTATCATGCGAATTATGCTATTCCTAACGATTATCGCCCTGCTGTTTGTTTCTACTGGACTTTTGGACGGAGAAAACGACAGCGACCTATTTACCTTTGTTCGCTTGAAATATCGCGGGCAACTCACACGACTCAGCAGCTGGTGTGTGGATTGGCCGGCATCCGATCGGAACTTTATCTGGCAACTCAGTAAACAGACAAACATTGCCGTCGCCCCCCGTGAAAAGATTATTGAGGTCGGGGATCGCGAGTTATTCGAGTATCCTTTCCCTTATATGCTTGAAGTCGGAAGCCTCCGGTTAAGCACAAGTGAGGCAGAAAATCTACGGGAATATCTCTTGCGCGGCGGGTTTATTTTTATTGACGATTTCCACGGGGAACAGGAATGGCGGTGGTTTTATACCGAATTCAAGAAAATCTTTCCCGATCGTGAACCCGAAGAAATACCTATTTCACATCCGATTTTCCGATGCTTCTTTAAAATTGACAAACTCATCCAAATCCCCGGACTCCGCTCGCTCTTTAAGGGACGAACTTATGAACGGCTCGACGGGTACCCAGCATACTGCCGCGGGGTCTTTGACGACCATGGACGGCTTATGATGATGATTAACCTCAACTCTGACCTCGGCGACGCTTGGGAGCATGCCGCTGAGAATTTCTACCCGCGTGAATATTCTAATATGGCATTGCAAATGGGAATCAACGCTGTTGTTTATACGCTCACCCATTAATTAAGATTTTCTTTTGGAAGTTGTCGGGGAGCTCCATGACCGATAAATCCTGTTAAACTTTTCGCATTAATGAAAGTCTAAATCAAAAATCTTTTCGAGGCAAGTTTCCATATATATTCATGTTCCTATAGGTTTGTAGGAAACTTCTGTGATGGAGATACCATCCAGTAAAAAGTAGGAGAAAAGAAAAAGATGCTCACACGTAAACAGAGGTTAGATTTTTATGAAAACGGATATATCGTGATTCCCGGCGTTGTACCGAGACTGATGATCGATGCCGCACGCAAGACGATTAATCACTCTATCGGTGCAGTCGGCATGCACGAAGGCGACTTAGAAAAGTTTCGGGCACAATCGTATTGCAACGAGGTTCGGAATAAACCTGAGATCGTGGACCTTTTCAGCAAAACACCTGTCCAGCAAATTGCAGAATCGTTGATGGGTGCGGGAAATGTCCAGGTCCCCGGTTCCGCACAGATAGCACTCCGGTTTCCCGGTCCATTGCACACCGATCCAAACGAACCGCGTGGACACCTGGATGGGTTAGGCAGCGGCACGAACGGTATGGCAAAAGGCGTGTATCGGCGTGGGTTTACTGCACTCGCTGTCATCTATCTCGCCGATGTACCAGAACCCTACAGCGGAAACTTCACCGTCTGGCCCAAATCCCATAGTTTCTTTGCAGATTACTTCAAAAAGGAGGGACATGAGATATTGGCAAACGGCATGCCGAGACCAGAGTTACCTGAGGGACCCCATCAAATCGTCGGCAAAGCCGGGGATGTCGTGCTGACGCATCACCAGATCGTCCACTCCGCAGCACCCAACGCCGCAGCGGATGTCCGCTACGCCGCAATTTTCCGGTTACGCCATGTAGATTGTACAGAAAACGGTTACGATGCCTATACGGATATATGGAAAGAGTGGCCCGGTATCCAAGAAATAATTGAACCAACGGAAGCTTAATAGAAAAAACGACGGGTGGACACACGGGTACCACCCGTCGTTTTTTACTACATATACTAAAGTTTGGACACTCTTTGTTTGGTGGGCGTTGTGTTTCAAAGGCGTGTCTATTTTTTCGATAGTTTCCCACACGCAAGAAATCCGTAGAAAACGCTCACGCCGTAGGCGTGGTATGTCTATAGAAATCGGTCTATCCAAACGCCCGCACGCCGTAGGCGTGCTATGTCTCTTGCGTCCGGAGTTTTTGCTGGGGTGTTTTTCTGAGTTGCCTGCCCCGATGAAAATTGTCCAAAGCTTAGTAC
>RKRO01000457.1 GCA_007571355.1 Candidatus Poribacteria bacterium
GGTGTAACGTTTCGTGCCATCGTACTCGGTTTGCTACTCATTCCGGTAAATACCTACTTCATCATGGCAAACCACCTCAAATTCTGGAGCACTCTCCCGACCACGATGTCGCTCATCTACAATGTGATTATCACGTTGATGGTGCTTATTCCCTTCAATTTACTGCTAAAACGGTTTTGCCAAAATTCGCTTTCAGACAAGGCGAACTGCTGACAGTCTTTGCGATGCTCTCGCTCTCCTCCGCAATCGCCGGACACGACATGATGCAAACCGTCATTCCGACGATCTCCGATGGCTACTGGTTCGCGACCCCCGAAAACGAATGGAAACAACTTTTCTGGCGGTATCTACCAACATGGCTGACCGCTAACAACGAAGCAAGCCTGAAGCTGTTTTACGATGGCGAAAGCACTATCTACAGAAAGGTCCATCTGCTCGGATGGCTCCGCCCTATTCTCTGGTGGACGCTCTTTCTCACTGTCCTTATCTGGGTAATGATTTGCCTTGATGTTTTTATCCGAAGACAGTGGATCGAGCACGAACGACTCTCCTATCCGATTGTGCAACTGCCATTGGAAATGACAAGGCTTGATGGACGACTTTTCAAATCAAAGATGATGTGGCTCGGATTCGCGATTGCGGGCGGTATCAACCTCATCAACGGTTTTCATGTCCTCTTTCCCGAGATTCCCGAAGTCCCTGTCCGGCACGCCGAGATCGGTCAATACTTCACCCAAAAACCGTGGAATTCCATCGGTTGGACACCTATCTATATCCGCTCATTCGCCGTCGGACTCGCTTACCTCATGCCGTTAGAAATGTCGTTCTCCGTCTGGTTCTTTTACTGGTTTTGGAAAGCGCAACGGATCTTGGGGAGCGCACTCGGACTCGATATTCTGCCGGGGTTTCCTTACGACTGGCAGCAGATAATGGGTGGCTATCTTGTCCTCTCCTGCTTCGCGCTCTGGGGTGGTAGACGTTTCTTTATCCGCGTCGTGAAACACATTTTTCGTGGTTATCGATCCCCCGGTGAAATCGACGACAGCACGGAACCGATGCGTTACCGTTGGGCAGCACTCGGATTCGTCGGTGGGTTAATATTTCTATTCGTCTTTTCATATCGAGGCGGCATGGCAATTTGGACAATAGGGCTCTATTTTCTCATCTACTACCTCTTGTCCATGAGCCTCACGCGTATCCGCGCCGAAGTCGGTCCGCCGACGATCCGCACCTATGCCACACCGCACGGCATTCTTACTGACATCTTCGGCACCCGAATTCTTTCGCACGGGAGTCTGATGATGATGCGCCTCTACCTCACCTTCAATCGCGGTTCTCGCGCAAACCCGATGCCGCATACGCTTGAAGGTTTCAAACTTGCAGAGGAATCAGGCATGCGTTCCGGCAGATTGATTGTAGCAATGATGTTCGCAGCTGTCATTGGGATCCTCGCATCGTTTTGGGCATACCTCCTCGTCGGGTACAATATCGGTGTCGTCAGTGATCTCGGCACAGGTGGGTATAAACTCCTGCAAAATTGGATCTCACATCCGACCGAGACTGACGTTCCCGCCGTGGCTTTCATCGGTGTCGGTGCCGCCTTCACGGGCTTCCTTTGGTGGCTCCGGACCATCTTCCCCTTCTGGCCCTTCCATCCTGCGGGTTACCTCGTCGCCGGTGAAAAATCGACGATCGGCAGGCTCTGGTTCTCTATATTTCTCAGCTGGGGCATCAAGACGATATTGCTGAAAGTCGGCGGGATTCGTCTATATCGCAAAGCATACCCACTCTTTCTGGGACTCATCCTCGGTGAATTCATGATAGGCGGTATCTGGGTGCTCATTCGGCTCTTCACAGGCTTGCAGATGTATTCGTTTTATAGATAGCCGTTTACAAAATTTCCCTTGACAAGGATGCCTGAATAACATATACTTTTTTCACACGCGCAGTTAACAATAAAGGAGATCAAATATGCCAAATCTACAAATATCTCAAACCCTCATCTGTGCTGTTGCTGCAGGGGTAGCACTCACACCTACTTTAATCGGATATGCTGCAAACAGCAACCCTATTATTGCACCGGGTGCGGAACTTAAAGAGTTGTTCAACGGCGCGCATTTCACAGAGGGTGTCTCCGTCGCACCAGACGGGATGGTCTACTTCAGCGATATTACCTTTACTTATGAAGCGGATATGCAGGCAGGACACATCTGGAAACACAACCCGGAAACTGGAGAAACAACCATTTTCCGTTCTCCAAGTGGAATGTCCAATGGTACGAAATTTGACGCGGAAGGTCGCCTGGTCGTTGCGGAGGGCGCGGATTTCGGGGGACGCAGGATTACCCGAACAGATATGAAGACGGGGAAAAGCGAAATCGTCGTCGGTCTCTATAACGGCAAACCTTTTAATTCACCTAACGATCTTACGATTGACGCACAAGGACGCATCTATTTTACGGATCCGAGATATGCTGGACATGAACCCGTCGAACAACCAATTTTTGGTGTCTACCGCATCGATCCAGACGGTTCGGTTCACCTTGTCGTTACGGATGCGGGTAAACCCAACGGTGTGGCGGTCTCCCCAGATCAAAAAACACTCTATGTCATCAGCCATGACAACGGGGCGATGGGAACCCTACCGGACGAGATGACATCACATAAGGGACAGATGGCACTCCTCGCCTACGATCTCTCATCGGAAGGCACGGCGACTTTCCGTAAAGTGCTTGTCGATTACACACCACAAGACGGGCCAGATGGAATGGTCGTCGATGCAGAGGGGAATCTTTGGGCGGCAGTCCGCGACGAAACCCGACCCGGCGTTCGCGTTTACACACCGGAAGGTGAAGAACTGGCATACGTCAAGACACCCGATAAACCCACCAACGTTGCTTTCGGACACGGGAAAACAAGCAAAACGCTCTATATAACCGCAGAAAATTGCCTCTACAGCATCCAAACGATGAAAGAGGGGTATCGCCTCCAGTCGAGATAGCACTCCTTTCCACCCGAGTCGTCTGTCCACCTTTGAATTGTGCGCTTATTATTAAACTCACGTGTAAAATTGGTATAAACAACATCTAATTTTAAACATCAGGGTGAAGATTGTGCCACGGGGTTGCAGTTTCATAAGCATGCCCGACTTGACACAACAACGGCTCTGTTAGGTGCTTCCCGATGAACTGAAGGCTCAACGGCAGCCCTTCGCTATTCAGACCACACGGCACAGATAGCGTCGGTGCACCGTTGTAGTCAAACGGCACGGTGAATCTCTGGAACTTCGGATCCCGGGCATCGTAACGTCCGTACAACAGCTTTGGCGTAACGACGTGCGGTGGCGAGGCCATCGACGGACACGCCAATACATCAATCTCTGTAAATACCCTTCTGAGATGCCCCGTACAAGCCGCTCTTAGGTTGTTCGCCTTTGCGTATGCCGCGCCTGTAACTTTTGCACCCATATCAAGCCACCCTTGGAACCAAGGCCCGTAGGCATCTCGTTGAGACGGATAGGTTGCGGCGTGCGCTGCGACCGCCTCAGCAGAACACAACGTGGGCCATGCATCGACGTATGCGTCCACATCCGGCAATTCCACCGCAACGATTTCTGCTCCTTGATCCGAGAGGATTTTCACACCCGCGCGTACGGCTTTGGCGAGTTCAGTGTCAATATCGTGTGTGGCATAGTTCTCGTCGAACCCAACACGGACACCTTGCAGATCTTGTCCTATTCCTTCAAGCATATTCGGCACCGGGTGAGGCAGCGCAGTCGGATCATTTGGATCGTATCCGGCGATCGCTTGCAGCATAATCCCCGCATCAGCAACACTCCGTGTCATCGGACCGACATGATCCATGGATTCGGCAAGTGCAAGTACACCGTAACGACTGACTCTCCCCCATGTCGGTTTTAGCCCGACAATGCCACACGATGCTGCCGGAAAACGAATGGAGCCGCCTGTATCGCTGCCGAGCGAACCGAAACACAATCCCGCCGCCGTTGCGACCCCAGAACCGCTTGACGACGACCCCGTCCACCGATCAGGATGCCACGGGTTTTGGGGAATGTCGAATTCGGGGTTATATCCGCCCATCGCGCCTTCTGTCAGATTGAGTTTTCCAAGCAGTACCGCACCTGCTGCTTCAAGTTTTGCAACGACCGTGCCATCAAACGCAGGCACGTGATCCGCAAAGACTTTTGCACCGCCCATGGTGCGTACGCTCTTTGTAAAACAGAGATCTTTCACTGCAATCGGCACACCGTGCAGTGGACCGCGATGCGTACCGGCGTTAATCTCTTGTTCTGCCTTTTGTGCGGCATCCATTGCTCGGTCTGCCATCACTGTGGCGTAACTTTTCAACTGCCCGTCAAGTTCTTCAATACGTTGCAGCATCGCAATCGTCAATTCTACAGGCGATAATCGTTTTGAAGCGATATCTTCTGCTATCTCGGTAATTGTTCTGAAGTGAAGTGGCTTCTCAAGCATATCCTTCCCTCTTGCTAAAAGTTTTCAGTTGTCAGTGCGTGTCTCTAACGGGAGTGCTTTGCAGTGAGGATCCTAAAAAAGTAGTCTATTCCTCAATCTTAATCTTATACACACCGCCTCCGCTCGTCCCTGCGTAAAGAAAACCGTCAAGCACCGCCAACGACAGTGCCTGGTAAGGCAACGAACCGATCGGCTCCCACTGTTTCTTATCTTCTGTCCACTGGAAAACCTTGGTAAATGTGCTTACATATACCTCCTTACCATCTGTCCCTATAGCCGTAGCAAATGTCTCCAAGCCATCGTTGATGTCTGTCCACGAATCGCCGCCATCGTGGGAACGAAACACCCCTTTATTCCAAAAGGTGGTGTAAAGCACTGATCCAACCCATTTTAGATCTGCCATATTGTCACCTATCATATCTGTTGCATGGATAGGTTCCCACTGCTCTCCCTGTAAACGATAAATTTCGTCGCCCTTACCTTCACCACTGTTAACGCTGGCATATACACGCTCACCATTAGTTAATAACATATTGAAGTAGTAACCCTTCAAACCGAGATTGGTGATCCATGGGCCCGAATCCTTCTCCCACTGAGAAACGCCGTTAACCAGAGCACCGATATAGAAAGTCGTACCGACGACCTCTATACATTGGAGGCGAGCCAAATCCCTATGCGTAATGAGTTCTACCAAAGTGTTGTTCTCTGCATCCAATCTGAAGATACCACCGAGGTTCGCACCTTCGTTGTGCGTAGCGTATCTAACAGTACCAACGTAGAGTTCACCATCCGAAACGGATAGCGAGGGAAATTCGTATTTCATCGCCGTTGACGGGATCCTTACCGGTTGCCACGATTCTCCACCGTCAGCTGTACAAACAATCTTTCCACCAACGCGGGTATATAACCTATCCCCAACGACTTCCAATTCGTTGACTGTTGTATTTGTGATTCCGGTGTTGATTTCTACCCAAGAATTCCCACCGTCTGTCGTGCGAAAGACCCCGTCGTCTGATGTCCCAGCGAAGACAGTATCTTCATTGACCGCTAACAACGTAGAAACGGTCCCGTGTGTTAAGCCATCGTTGACGATTGCCCAGGAGTCCCCTTTATCATCCGAACGGTAAATCGTCCCCTCGCTACTTGCGTATAGCGTTCCGCCATACACCGCTAACGCCTCAACAGTACGTGTCATTTCTGCTGGCGCGATGTACGCCCACGACTCTCCATTGTCATTAGAACGGAAGAGTCCGAAGTTGTTGCGCGTAACCTGATCGATACTCATGTAGAGCAGGTGTTCCATAGCAGCAAACGACTGAACTCGTATTTCAGATGTATAATTTCGCTTCGGTAACGGATCCAATCCCATATCAATTCGCGCTTTATTGACCAACTCCATGTTAATCGGTTGGTTAATAGCATTCGTATCCATAGGCGCCCACCAGTCCTCAATTGTCATTTTTATAAAAACCCCGTTGTTCGTAGCAGCAACAAGGGTTGTCCCTATTCCTGCAAGTTCACGAATCAACATAGGTCCCAACCCATCATTCACCTGCAGCCACGAGGCACCGTCGTCATCTGAATACCAAACCCCTGTATTTAAGGTGCCCACGTATAGGCGATCATCAATGACCACAAGACCACTGATGGATTCAAACTTTCGGAAATTTGAGACGTGATGCCATGTGTTACCGCCATCAGTTGATGCGTACAGCGTATGCCTCGTGCCAGCGTAGAAAGTACCCCCCTTCTGCATGAATGCTGTAACACCCGTAAAACCTTCTCCCGGTTCGGAGTGTAATCCAGTATTGACAGGTGTCCAAGTATTACCGCGATCTATTGAACGAAAGATACCCGCACCGTCCGTTCCAACGAATAGGACACCTTTTGGGGCCGCATGAATGGTGAGAATCTCTCCACCGTAAGGACCGTTGGTTTGCATCCAGTCCCCTGTATTTGGTTCAATACGCTCATCCGCCCTAAGGTGCGGTAATAAACCGATGAAAAGCACCACCACAGCAATCCAAATAACAGCAAATCTTCGCGGAAACCTATTTCTTATCCGTTGTCTCATCTGTCCGTACCTCCTCTTTGGGAATCAATTCTCTAAAAACTTTACGCACTGATTTAAACAGGCACATCCGAAAAAAGTTTACAAGAGACCGAATAAGATAGGTGCCCGCGACTAATTCAAGTCACTCACCCGCGGACGTCCTAAGAGACGCATCAACCGCTCATCCGCATCTTGCAGCACTCCCTCAGGCACAGGCACACCATTGCAGAGACTAAACCGCCAATACGCCCAATACGCAGCATACTGCGATTGTATAATATAGCGCGTCTTGTTAGATAAGTTCGGTGCACCGCGATGCCAACATTGCGGATCCTGTAAATAAATATCGCCTGCTTTACAAAAAATAGAGACTGGCTTATTGCCTTCAAACTCAGGGTTCTCTTGACTGTTCGGATGCCTACCAGAATAATGGCTACCGGGGACGTATTGCGTCGGGCCTTCTTCTATGGTATCAATATCACTCAACGCCATCTGGACGGTAAACCACATCACAGGCATCCGCAAACGCGGATCGTGGCGCGGCATCTCCTCAGTAACCGGGAAATGCACCGAGCCGTCCACGTGCCACGTGTCGATGGAAAGACCGGGAAGATTCCGAAGCACGTTCTGGCCACAAAACTTGCAATTCTCACCGACGATCGCTTCTGCTAAACTCAGGATCGGTTCGCGGAGGAGCATATCTCGAAATATCGAATCAAGCTCTATGGTATTCCGTAGAATGAAAGGCAACGCCTCACCCGATTCGGCATGGGCACCCATCTGGATATATCGGACATCCGCAAGTTCTGAGTTCGTTCTTTCCATAAGTTCCGGGTCCGCAAAAAGTTCGTCTGACTTCTCTCGTAGCGCGGTAACCTCTGATTCTGTCAGCACCCCCGGAAGATAGACAAACCCGTCACGAAAAAATTGCTCAGCAATCTGTTTCGTTTCTTCTTCGCTAAAACGCTCACCCTTGCGTATTGGACTGTTCATCATGTTGTTTCTCCTCTTATATGCGTTTATACCAAAACTCAATTCAGATAATCCATCTCTGGCAATAAATTCCAACGGTACTGATCCGCTGGTTGCGTGTTTCGTCCCCATCTACCGAGGAGTTGCGTAGCTGCCCGCTTCGCTGCCATCTGCGCTGCGATCCGTTCTGGGCTCCAACCGTCTAATACCTTCTGTGTTAATTCTACCAAGATGTCTCGGCATCGGGGATCATCCGCCCGGTCGTGTAATTCGTTTGGATCTTCCGCCAAATTGAACAGCTGCGAAGGCTGTCCGTGATAGTAGTTCAACTTCCATTCACCCTCGCGAACCATCCGGTGGTAGCAACCGTCATCGGTGCAATACTCCGAGAAAGCAATGTCCTCCCACTGTGCGTCTGAGTTGCGGAGGAGAGGTAAAATACTCCGCCCGCGAGAATGTGGCAGTGCTGGGGCATCAAGTGCATCGAGCATTGTCGCATTCAAATCCAACGCGCTGACGACGCGATCACATCGCACACCTTCGGGCAGTGTGCCACGCCACGATAAAATTGCAGGAACTTTTACTGAATGCTCATAGAACGTCTGTTTCCACCAGAGTCCGTGTTCGCCGACCTGTTCACCGTGATCCGAACTATAGAGGATTAACGTGTTCTCATCCAACCCGTTTTCTCGGAGCGCAGTCAATATCTGTCCAATCATCACGTCCATCCGTGTGACCAGTGCCCAATATGCTGTGCGCGCTCGGAGAATCTCAGCGTCAGAGACCTCAACGATGCCACACTTTTCACGCCACCCGTGGAAGTACGGATGCAACGCCTCGGAAAAAGGCTCAGGATGTTCAGGCATCGTCATCCTGCCCTCGTACAGCTGATAATCCTCCTGACGCGCAACAAACGGTTGATGTGGCAACATGAACCCGACGGAAATCGAAAACGGCGCATCCAAAAGCCCTGCCCTTTTCTGGACACCCAGGCGATTGAGATAATCGACTGTCGCAGCGGTTACGTCCTCATCGTGAACTTGATACGCGCTCTGTCCTGCACCCGATTTTTCGAGACTTACACGCGCCGGCCCCGCAGTCCCAGAGAGTTCGCCGTGATCGACACCCCTGCCACCGTGATAGTTCGGTCCATGATCGCCGACAAGACGTTCTGCATACCCGTGCAACTGATCCGGTCCCAGCGCGTGCATCCTGCCAATAAGCACAGGTTGATATCCCGCTGCACCCATGGCGTGCGCGAACGTCGGGATCCCAGAATCGAGGATATGGCTGTTTGTCCACACCCCATTCTCGTACGGATAGCGTCCACTCAACATTGACATCCGAGACGGTACACAGATTGGTGACGGACAATAGACGCTTTCAAATATCACCCCTTCGGCAGCAAGTTTGTCAAGATGAGGTGTCCGAACCAACGGGTCGCCGTAGCAACCGGTAACATAAGGATCGTGCTGATCGGAGTGGATATATAGCAGATTGGGACCTTGCGTGGACATCTAAGCTCCTTCATGAACATCATCAGATTTGCTCTCATTATATCCATACATCAGTTTTTGTCAAGGGTATTCGCCATCAACCGCAGAGGCATTTAGTTTGAGGGTTAAATACCGCCTTGACAAAAAAACAGATTTCTGTAAAATAATGGAAACTTGTTATTTTCACGCGTAACATGCGAAAGGAAAACTCATGACACAAACACCACCAGAATCCGCGATTGTGCTTTTTGACGGCACAGACCTCAGCAGCTGGACGAGCCTTGATGGCAGTGAACCCGGTTGGGAAATCGAAGGCGACGCAATGCTCGTTATTCCACGCACCGGCGATATCATCAGCAAAGAAACCTTTACAGATCACTTCGTCCATATCGAATTCAGGTGCCCGGATATGCCCGAAGCCACCGGACAGGCAAAAGGCAACAGCGGTGTCTTCCTCCAAGGTAGATACGAAGTTCAGGTGCTGGATTCCTACGGCATCGAAGTCCCCGGAAAAGGCGACTGCGGCGCAATCTACAACCAGTTTGCACCGCTCGTCAACGCCTGTAAACCACCCCTTGAATGGCAGACTTACGATATCATCTTCCGCGCACCGCGTTTCAACGACAACGGCGAAGTAACGGAAGGCCCCCGTATAACCGTTATTCAGAACGGTTTGGTCATCATCAACAACGCACAACTGGCAGGCCCAACCGGCGGGAGCGTAGGTGCAGCTGCCGAGCCGGGTCCACTACGTCTGCAAGACCACGGTAACGATGTCAGGTATCGGAACGTCTGGGCAGTGCCACTTCCACTTGAAGGATCAGATCAGTATTAGCGGAAATAGTTATCAGTACGATTTTTTCTACGAAAATCGTACTGATAACTGACAACCAATAGAAAGGAACGCTCTATGGAAACCAACCAAGATCTACCCACAATTCCGAGACGACGGTTAGGCCGAACAGAATTGAGCATCCCTGTCATCCCATTCGGCACACAGGGGTTCGGCAACAATTTCGGCTTCGTTTCTGACGAAGACGCTATTGCACTCATCAAACACTCGATATCCATCGGCGTGAACCATTTCGATTGCGCACGCTGTTATGGGGATTCCATGCGAAAACTCGGGCTGGCAATGAAGGAGATCCCCCGCGAGGATGTCATCATCACTGGCAGACTCTGTTGCCATTCCGCAGCGAAATGGGGCGGCTATGGAAAAGGCAGACCGGACTATTCCGCCGAGCGCGCCATCGCTGACCTTGAAGACCAACTCGAACTCCTCAATGTTGACTATTTCGACGGTATGCTCATCCACGATCCGGGTGAAATCGATCCGACCCTCGAAAAGGGCGGAACGCTTGACGGATTGCTCCAGTGCAAAGCCCGCGGACTCGTGAACTACGTCGGATACGGGATGCGTCAGCACGATTTCCATCTTAAGGCGATGGCAACAGGTGATGTCGATCTCATTTTGTGCTTCAACGATTACAACCTCATCCGCCAGACTGCCGCTGACGAGGTTCTACCCGCCGCCGCTGAAGCCGACATCGGTGTCATGAACGGTTGGTCAATCCTACGCGGTATTCTTACAGGGGTTGATATCGATGCAGAAATTGAACGTGGACGCTGGAAGAAAGAGGGTGATGTTGCCGCAGCATACCCCATTTGGGAATGGTGCGTTGCAGAAGGGATAAGTTTGCTCCAACTCGCGCTCCAGTTCTGTCTGAAAGAACAGCGGATTCAAGGGAACAACATTGGGAATCTCAATGTCGAGCAGCTTGAGGCAAACGGCCGCGCCGCCAGCACCCCACTCCCCGATGAAGTCTGGGAAAAATACGAAGCACGCTTCGGAGAAAATTAACAATTCAGCTGTCGGCTGTCAGTTGACAGCAATCTGACTACTGATGGCTGCTGGCTAACGGTTATTCATCAATTCCTCCAAAAACTTATGCGTCGCCCGCGGGAGCGGATAATCTCGTAGGGCTGCAACCGTGACCCACTTTGCATCTCTCGGTCCATTCAACACAACCTCACCGTCTCCATAATCACACTGAAACACATCTACCACACTCTTGAAATGCGTGAACGCGTGCCGGACGCGCGTCAGATACCGCACGTTCCTGACAGAGAGATTGACAACTTCATTGATATTGCGAACACATGCCACCTCAGCCGTTTCACCATCAGCAAGTTCCCCACCAGGGAACTCCCAAAGCCCGCCGAGCAGCCCATCCAGCTGCCGCTGCGTCAGCAGCACCTCGCCTGCCTTGTTATAGATGACTCCGACAGCGAGATGACGCTCTGGCGTAGGTTTTGTCTCACGACGTTTCGGAAATTCCGCTTGACGTGTCGCATCGAACGCTCCACAAAACAGATTTACAGGACAGACGAGACACGCCGGTGATTGCGGACGGCAGATTATTGCCCCCAATTCCATCAGCGCCTGATTGAAAAGTCCCGGCACATTCCGATCCAAAAGAGTATCCGCTTGCTGCTGAAATACCTTCGTTGACTTCGCATCGTTAATGGGTGCCTCCATCAGGAACAAGCGTGCCAACACACGTTTGATGTTCCCATCCACTGCAGCATAAGGCGCGTTAAAAGCGATGCTCTGCACTGCCGCTGCACTGTAATCCCCGACACCCGGCAACTTCCGAAAGGTTGTATAGTCCGCTGGAACCTCTCCGGTCAATTCGTTCACAACGACCTGTGCCGCTTTGTGGAGGTTCCGCGCCCGCGCATAATACCCCAACCCTTCCCAGACCTTCAAGACATCTTGTAGCGGTGCAGCTGCCAAATCCTCCACCTTCGGAAACCGACTGATAAACTTCTCATAGTAGTCACCGACCTTCTTGACCTGCGTCTGTTGGAGCATCACCTCAGAGACCCAGATGTAATACGGATTATCCGTGTTGCGCCACGGCAGATCGCGTTGGTAACGTCTGAACCAGTCCAACAACGCCTCACGAAAATCTTGGTAGTGTTCAATTAATTGTTTTTTGTGCATATTCACCTGAAGGCAGATCGCAATTAATAACTATAAGTCCAGGGCAATCCGAAAACCGACGCTGTGGACTCTTTGGATCGGTTCATAAGCTGCACGGTTCGCACAACGCCCAGCGAATTCGCCGCGGGCAATCCACGAACCACCACGAATCACCCGCCGCCGACCTACACTTGCACCCAAAGGGTTCTCCGCCGGGGAGTGTTTATACGTTTCCATGTGAAACCAATCACTGCACCAATCGTAGGCGTTGCCTGCCATGTCGTAGCATCCGTAAGGACTCACACCCGACGGATAACTCCCCACCGGCATCAATCGACCGTTTTTCGATTCCGAGGTATTCGCACGACTCGCGTCCCATGTATCGTCCCACGGATACTCGCGAGCATCCAGGCCACGAGCCGCCTTTTCCCACTCCGCCTCCGTCGGCAAACGATATTCTATTTCTTTAGAGCCGCGGTTTTCAATCCTGTTGAGCCACTGCACAAAATTCGTCGCATCGTACCAACTCACACCCACAACTGGACAATCGGAGGCATTGAAACGTTCATCACTCCAGAACCGTGGAGGTAGATGCTCCGTATCCTCCAGAAACCGAGCGTACTGGGCATTCGTGACCTGATATACACCGATGGCGTAAGCATCAAGTGTCACGAGGCGTTGTGGTTCTTCTGGGTCCGTCTTTCGCAATCCAGTCGGGATCGTCCCCATAGTGAATTCACCAGCAGGAATATGGATTAAAGGGTAATTAAGCACTTCAATGTGCATGGTAAATGTTGAAGTCCTCTAAGCGAAAAATAATGTGGAACTTTCATTTTAGTATAACACACCTCCAAACCGTATTGCAATCCTATAGATAGAATCCTAAACACATTTCCCTTGACAAAAATATACGGTATCTATTAAAATTATCGTAAAGCCCATAAGGATTGAAACACATCAAACCGAAACGATTCCCATCTCATTCCACTCTGATAAGGGGGGAGCGGGTTATCTTCGGACACGTGTGCATTTATTTTCGGATGTTACGATAAATTATAATGGTTACTCAAATTACTTGTCTGTAAACAGAGAAATGCTAAGGGACGAAGGGGACTGAATGTTTTATAAAGGGTTAGAATTGGATCGGTTTCAGGAGGAAGCGATTGCGGCAATTAATCGGGATACCTCGGTAATTGTCACTGCACCGACGGGTGCTGGTAAAACGGTTATTGCAGAATATGCTGTCGAAAAGTGTCTTAAGGAAAACCGCCGTGTTATCTATACCGCACCGATCAAAGCCCTCAGTAATCAAAAGTATCGAGACTTTTATGCTGAATACGGCGACAAGATCGGTATTGTTACAGGCGATGTTGTGCTGAATCCCTACGCACAAGTATTATTGATGACGACCGAGATATTTCGCAATACTATCTTTGACGATAGCGAACGGCTCCAGGATGTCTCTTACGTTATCTTCGATGAAATTCACTATATTAACGATATTGAACGCGGTACTGTCTGGGAAGAAAGTCTCATCTTCGCTCCCCAACATATCAAATTCATCTGCTTGAGTGCCACAATTCCGAACATCAATCCGTTCACAGATTGGATGCAGAGCGTCCGAGAGATTGAGATTAAGATCGTTGAAGAACTCAAACGTCCTGTCCCCTTAGAACATCACCTCTATTTTAAAGACTACGGTGTTGGCACTGTAAAACATATTCGGCAACTTCGCAATAGGGCACAACAGGATTCACGTAAGCGAAAATATAGCCCGCCCAATAATAAACCCACAAAAGCACTTCCATCCGATTTTACGGAGACGAGACTTATTCCACATCTCCAACGTGAGAAACAGCTCCCATGCCTCTACTTCTGTTTTAGTCGAAAAGGGTGTGAGGAAAACGCCTCCGCATTGGTGTTCGGCACGCATCTACAACTGCTCAGTAAAAGACAGAGTGCAGAGATTTTGAAACAGTTCGATGAACTCTGCGTCCTATTTGACATCGTCGCGGAAAAGAAGATCGCTGAATTTCGTAAACTCCTCAGCCGCGGAATCGCCTACCATCACGCCGGTATGCTCCCAACACTCAAGGAGGTCGTAGAAAGATTGTTCACCTCCGGGTTGATTCAACTCCTCTTTACCACTGAGACCTTTGCAGTCGGTATTAATATGCCTGCCTGCTCTGTCGTTTTTAATAGCCTTGAAAAATATGACGGGATCGGGTTCCGCTACCTCAAAGCGCGGGAATATCACCAGATGTCCGGACGTGCTGGCAGACGCGGAATTGACACCATCGGTTACGTCTATTCCCAAATTATACCTGCCTATGCTGATGAACACGAAATTAAATCGGTTGTGACAGATAAAATAGAACCGATAGAAAGCCAATTCAACCTCTCTTATTCCAGTATACTCAATCTTTATGAAAAATACGGAGACGATATTTACGACATCTACACCATGAGTTTGAGTAATCATCAAAATAGAACACGGGTCGCTAACCTCAATAACCAAATTGAAGCAAAAACGGAGAAACTTCGGGCACTACCTAAACCTGAATGTATCCACGACGGGATTGACGCGACCAAACAAATCCAGAAACATTATCGAGAGAAGCGGAATCGTGAAAAAAGAATTCAGCAACTCCATGTAGAGATAACGCAAGTCAAATCGCAAACGCGAAAGAAAAAACAACAAAAAGAACGCGTTAAAAGATTGAACACTATTCAGAAAAAGATTATACTTATTCAAAGAGAAGCCGAGCAGAGCCTTTGTGAGGGATGTCAGTGCTTGAAAACATGCACAAACCGATCCAAAACCATTCGCAAGGAAGAAGAGCAACTCCGAAAACTTAAAAAGAGATCCACATTTATTGAAAGCGATCCGAGACAGCAAATCTCCGCACGCCTCAAGGTACTTGAAGAATTAGGATATACTGAAGGGCAGACACTGCTACCACGCGGGAGCACCGCCGCACATATCTACGGGTATGAAATCCAACTGACTCAACTCCTATTTAGTGGATTCTTTGAAAGACTGGCGGAAGATGAAATTAACTGCCTCATGGTAGCGATCGTCTCAGAACCGCGTAAAGATGTCTACTATAAACCCCTCAAAAATGAGCGTCTATTGGAAGTATTTTATGCTGTTAACGCTGAAATTGCAATCATCCAGCATTTAGAAACGAAGCATAAAGTAGCAGAAATTACGCCTATGTTGGAAGTCCGCCTTTGTACGGCGATGCTGGCATGGAGCAAAGGTTGTGAATTTGACCAACTCGAAAAATATGCACGTTTAGACGCTGGCGACTTCGTACGAACTTTCCGACTCGTCATCGATCAACTTCGTCAAATCCGTCGCGCGATGACTGGACATACAGCACTTATTGATAAACTCAACCGATGCATCGACAGAATTAACAGAGACGTTGTTGATGCCGAACGGCAGCTCCGAATCGGACAGGAGAACCTTGACGAAATCGCAGCAGAAGATGTTAACAAGAGCGAAGAGGCTACACCTCTCCAGGATCCGAATGATGCCGAAGTCAAGGACGTAGTATCATTTTCCTCATAAATTCATGCTTCAAATAGCATGAAAGAAAAAAGTGCTTGTAATACAAAACGATATATCTTAAAATGATATACTATAGTAAAGCCCATAAGGATTGAAACATATCACATCGAAGCGATGCCCATCTGATTCCTTTCTGATAAGGGGGGCTGGGGTGTTTCTTCAAGAGGGTTATTTTCATAAAAGTGCGCATTTATTTTTGGATTTTACGATAAATAGGTATTGATGTAGAATATGTAGGTAAACTGGCTGTCGGTCCCCAGTGAGCTCGACAGCCTGAAACAACTAAAGGAGAAAAGTCAAATGGCAAATCAAGATTTCAACTTGTCCGGTGCCGTTAAAGTACGCCCGGCTCAACAGAAAGATGCAGCACCGTTACACCAATTTTGTTTTCCAGAGAAAGACGAGAAAGAGATCACTGCTAAATTAAAAGCGGACTTGGCAAAAGGGAGTCAGACACATCGACTCGTCGCGGAGGTCAGCGGCTACCCGATCGGACAAATTTCCGTGAAAGAGAATCCCAATGACGCTGAAATATCGACAGTCGGCGATCTCGTTGTGTCTGGCCCTTTCCGTCAATTAGGCGTGGCGGACCACCTCATGGCGGCTGCCGAAGCAACAGCAGCAGAAAACGGCGCGGAAACACTCGAAATCGAACTCCCAGCATCGGAAAAGAGCGTCATACAGAGATATAAGGATTGGGGGTTCTCTGAGAAGCCGCTTGTTGTCCTCCAGAAAACGCTCGAAGCAGCGTCCGAAACAGATGAAAAAACGGACGCAGCGGAGGAAACACAAGAGGAACAACCCGCCGATACTGGTACTGAACAGCAGACGCTTCTTAAGGATTAGCGCGGAACGCGACCAAATCTGACCTGCTTCTGGCGTATTGCTAATCATGCAGGAGAAATAGATTATGAAGAAAATTTGGATTGTCCTTACGCTCGTCCTTTTTTCGGTTGGATGTGGCACACAGAATGAAAACCTCGCGAAGGGTAAAGAATTGATCAAATCGGATAAACGACGGAAAGAGGAACGAGCCGTCCGAGAATTTAAACTCGCGCTGCAACAGAAAACCGATAACGCTGAAGCACATTATCTGCTCGGACTTTACAACTCCCAAGAATTCTATGAACCGAATACGACGGATTGGGAAGAGGCATCTATTACCGAGCGCGGAAAACACATGTTCCTCGCGTATCAGGCAGAAGAACGGAAATATCTCGAAAGACTCGTGTTTGAGACACTACGCGATGACGACTTAGATATACAGAACGCAGCACTTGATGCACTTAAACGGGTCTATACCCAAGGTGACCGAAAACAACTTCTCAGTCAACTTCAAAAGGCGATTAAATCGAATGATAATCGAGATAGACACAATGCCCATTGGGTGCTCGGACACCTCGGCCAGGATGCCCCCAACACAATTGTACCTATTTTGGTGAAACTTCTGGAGCATAGACGGACAGAAACTCGATTGAATGCCGTCAAAGCACTCGGTGAAGTCGGAAGTGAAGAGGCGATTCCGGCACTCGCAACACTCATTGAATCGGGTGCCGCAAGGTCCGAACGCGACCGAGAAGAGCCCGAAGTCCGTCAACTCGCTGTCGAGGCACTCGGAAAAATCGGCGGCAACGCTGTACCCGAATTAGTCAAAATTGTCGAAAATAAAGGGTCCTCGCTCCGCGTTGACGCTATCCGAACATTGGCAGTACTCGGCGATGAAAAGGTTGTTGAACCTCTCTTAGATGCTTTAAAAGAACAGAGCAATAGAGATGTCGTCATTCCGCTTAATTAAGTCGCGAGTCGCACACATACTTTTTCGCCGCAGCTCGCAATCGGTAATCCTACAGACTATTTCAACCAAAGGAACCGCTATGATAGAAAAAATAAAAGGGTTCAACAAACACCAATACTTGGGATTTATCTTACCCGTTTTGGTACTCATCATTGTAATCGGTTGTGACAATCAATACTACGATGAACGCATGCAAATGCGGGTACAGAAATTGGACAGCGACCTCATGAACCGTTGGTCTACGAGTGGTGTCGTTGTTACGGAGATCACGCCGAACGGCCCCGCAGCTAAGGCGCAACTCGAAAGCGGTGAACTCATCTCTTATGTTATCGCCGAATATCCTATCAAAACGGCTGGCGACTTTAACAGCGCAATGAAAAGCGGGTTGGATGAAGATAATAACTTAGTACTTTATCTCAAAGACAAATCGCCGCTACGCATCGCACTCCGGAGACAAGGAGATGATGTCGGGTTCAGCGTTGAAGGCAGCGGCACCGTACAAGTCAAAGAGGTAAGACCCGGCACACCCGCCGCGAACTCTAATATTCAGGTCGGCGACATTGTTGAGAAAATTGTTGATGAACGCAAAATCTATAGCCTTGATGATTATAAGAAGATCCTCGCGAAACTCTCTAAACAGCAGATTACTTTCCGAACGACTGAACTGATAGGTGTCAAAATTGCCGCTGTAAGCGCGCTCGGCGATCTCGGAGATGTCCGCGCGATTCAACCCTTGATCGATATCTTCAAGGAGAGCACAGAACTCTCACTCCGGAAAGCGTCAATCAGCAGCCTGCAACGTCTCGTCGAATTAAGCGTCCTAAACGACCTATTCCAACAATTTCAGTTCGCAAATGTAAATCAACTACCAGCGGATAGCCTTCAATCACAGCACCTCGAAGCCGCTGCGATCCTGGAACTTCTTACCGTAGACCGAAACGCGAACACGGCAACCCTTGAGGCACCTTTCGGAACGCAATTCAGGCACAGGTCTGAGGCACTCTACCAAAAAATTAACGAAGGGCAGCTCGCAGAACTCGTACAGGAATATATCCAACTTACAGTGGAACCGGAACAGGAGATTCGGCGCGCATGCCTCACAATCCTCGGAATCCTTAAACCCGCTTCCGCAATTGATGCGCTCGTCACTGTTCTCGATAATTCAGCAGAAATTCCCGGAATCCGCTTCCAAGCAGGATTGACACTCAGTCAGATTGGCGAACCAGCAGTTGATGCGCTCATCGCCGCTTTTGAAAACGGTGATACCAGCACGAAGGATATTGCCGCTTCCGCACTCGGTGGTATCGGCGGTCCGAAAGCACGCGACCGTCTAATTCAGGCACTTGAGAACACCGCTGAACCCGCTATTCAACTTACGCTTGTTGATGCTATCGCTAAGATTGGGGACGCACCCTCAAGGCAAGCCCTCGAACGCCAACGCGCACAGTACCAAGCAGATGATGACAGCGGGATCCGCATCTTCTTGGACGAGATTTTCAAAAATTTAGAACAGAAGTCGATGTAATCAAGCGGAAAACGCGCGCAACAGATTCTGGACTGTTGATGAAAATCGGACTCATTTCAGACTTGCACACAGACGTTACACCGTCTAATAAAGCACTCGTTCCACATCTGGTGGAGACGGTGAAGGCGGCACAGCTTGATGTTTTCGTACTTGCCGGTGATCTTGCACGACATCTCGTACAACTTTCTGAAACGCTAAACGCCTTTCATCTCGCTGATTTAGCCTGTGAAAAATTATTCGTCCCAGGCAACCACGACATCTGGGCGACTGAAACACCCGATGTCACCAGCAAACAGAAATGTGAGATTATTTCAACACTCTGTTATGAATGCGGGTTCCATCCGTTGATGGAGGCACCGTTCATCAAGGAACAGATCGGTTTCTGTGGGACTATCGGCTGGTACGACTATAGCTTCGCACCGGACAATTATGATTTCTCTGATGCCCAATATGCTGAAAAAACCTTGATGGGAGCCGTCTGGAATGATAAACGGTACGCTAAATGGTCGGATACCGATGCCGTTATTGCCCGACGGTTTGAAACGGACCTGAAAACACAAATCGCCACCCTCAGAAACGATGTATCCCGGATGATTGTCGTTACGCATCACGTTCCGTTCCGTCAATGTATCCGATACCGTAATGAATTGCCGTGGGATTTCTTTCGGGCGTTTATGGGAAGCACACGCCTCGGTGAATGCTGTTTAGCGGAACCGCTCGTTACACACGTCCTCTTCGGACATACGCACCGAAAAGTTGATATGCAAATTGAGAACATCCGCACGATCTGTGCACCAGTCGGCTATCTACATGAAAAACCGAAAAATGGGTTGCAGATTTATGCAAAACAGTGTTTAGCCTGTTTTGAAGTCTTTTGATAAAGGAAATAATTATGGAGATAACTTTAACCAATAGTAACGATGCCGATGCCCTCGATTTTCCGTGGGGTGCCATTAAATGGCTCTGCAATAATCAGATTGACCCAGATGCAGAGATGACTTTCGGGGTCGTCTATATTAATGCTGGTGAAGGCAATCCGATCCACTACCATCCGAACTGTGAGGAACTCATCTATGTACTCTCCGGTGAATGCGACCACAGGCTCGGTGATGAAGTCATCCCCCTCAAACCCGGAATGATGCTACGTATTCCACGGAACGTCAGACATAACGCTGTCAACACCGGTTGGCAACCCGTAACGATGATTATCTGTTATTCAGATGCTGATCGCCAAACCGTCTTTGAAGAGTAGTCGGGATTTGTAATCCCGACCCTATCCTAAAAGGAATTATGCACAAATGTCCAAAGAATGCAGTGTCAAAATCTGCGGCATCACTTCTAACTATGACGCACAACTTGCAGCTGACGCAGGGGCAGACTACATCGGCGTGTTGGTAGATGTTGCTGTGTCCGAACGAACACGTTCCGCTATTGAAACCTCTGAAATCGCAAAAGCGAGCCCAATCCCTCCCGTTATTCTACTCTATAACCGAACAACATCCGATATCCAAGAAATCGTATCACAGGTTCAACCGTTTGCTGTGCAGCTCCTCGGTCAGGAACCACCACAACAGGTTGAGGCACTGAAACGCAGCGTGACGTGCCAACTCTGGAAGTCGGTCTATCTGCCGGCAGGTAGACCGGAGAATGTCGATATGCCTGCTGTCCGAGCAGAAATGAACGCCTATCGGGATGCCGGTGCTGATTTCCTCCTATTTGATAGTGTTGATATGAGCCTTGAGAAGCCAAGATACGGCGGCACAGGCAAAACCTGTGATTGGAATATCGCCGCTGAACTGATTTCGGAAAGCCCGCTACCGGTATTTTTCGCCGGTGGCATCCGTCCAGAAAATGTCAAAGCCGCGATTGAGACGATCCAGCCGCACGGTATAGACCTCTGTTCCGGGGTTGAAGCCTCTAAAGGTGTCAAAGACCCGCAAAAATTGGTAAAACTGATGAAACAGGTCGAACAAGCCATTTAATCGCTTCTACCTCCAAAACATAAAGGAAATTTATTGCTATGAATACTTATCCCCTTTTTAAACGTACAACTGTTGTTTTTCTTATCTGCGTGATGTCTGTTGTCAGTTCTTCTATCGCCTTCGCTGATGATCACGAAACTGAGGGGGAAGCAATGGACGAAAAACCGATGGAAGAACAACCGAAAATTACCGGATGGTTCCAGATTAATGTTGATAGTTTGGGCACTTATTTTTTGGTAGGGGCGAGTCATCCGCTCAGCGGGGGCATTTCATTCGATTCTAATATTTATGTGAATGCTCATTTGGGCGAATTTGATATGGGCGTTACATTCCCTGTTATCGGAAATAAAAGCATGGCACTGCTGCTCAC
>RKRO01000104.1 GCA_007571355.1 Candidatus Poribacteria bacterium
ATTCTGGGCATAGGGACAGACATCGCCAGTGTCTATGATACGGATTACAACGGGACGGCTATCGGTGAGATCCCGATGATGCAAAATATTACGAATTATGACCAAATTGATCTTCTTGTCGATTTCGCCTCCAGCGATACGGTAGAGTCATGGATTATCTACGCGAACGTCCAGTACAACCAAAAGATCGCCGCAGGGGTCACAGGCGTTATTATCGCACAGATGTTTCCGTATCTGCAGACTGGGCAGTTAGTGGGCTTACTCTCTGGCATTTTGGGAGCGGCCGAGTACGAGAATCTCATAGGTGCCCCTGACAAAGGGATGCAATGGATAAATGTAGAATCGTTTGTCCATCTGTTGATTGTCGTATTGGTGATCATTGGCAACATAACTTACTTTATCCATAGGACCCGGGAGGAATAGTTCCATGAGTTGGAGTTTCTTTGGAATTTGGGTTGCAGCGTTTCTGACTCTCTCCATCTACAGCGTTCTTTATCGAGACAACCCGTTCTACCGATTTGCCGAACACCTTTTTGTAGGTGTATCTGTCGGATATGGCATTGTGCTTTCTATCTATCAAGGATTTATCCCGTTTGCGTGGAAACCTTTTCTAGCTGCAATGACTGGGGAATCGATGAGCGGTTTCATTAAATTAATTCCGATCTGTATCGGTCTGCTATTTTTTGCCCGGTTATCGCCCCGGCATACGTGGTTAATCCGCTACCCGATTGCGATTCTTATCGGATTTGGTTCAGGTATTGCAATTCCGAATGTGCTACGTGCAAACATATTTGAACAGACACGCGGAACGATCGCACCGTTTGCAGAGATCGCCGCGGGAACGCTCTCTGGTTGGGGTGTTTTTGAGGCAATTCTCATGGTTGTTGGCGTGATTTGCACACTCACCTATTTTTTCTTTGCTGTAGAGCATCGAGGGCCTGTTAAATGGCTTTCTAAAGTCGGCATCACTTTTCTGATGATAGGGTTCGGTTCAGCATTCGGTAATACGGTTATGGGACGTGTTGCGCTGCTTATCCAACGCGTCGATTTCTTACTCAACGATTGGCTGGGTATAATTTCTTGACTCCTGTCAGCAGCAGACAAGAGTCCGGAACCAGAGTTCCCTCCCACAGAAAAACGATAAAAACCACATAAATCCTTAAGCACGCCAAAATTAACCGGAGACCTGCCTGAAACGAAGTGGAAGGGTTTTTGATTGGGCGTTTCTTTCGCCCAGGAGGGCATAATTAAAAACATGAAACTCGGATATAGCACGTGGGGGATGCCTACCGTCCCAATAGACATTGCTATCCCGCACTTAGCAAACCTCGGCTATGATGGCGTTGAACTGACCATCATCCCACGGTTTACGACTGAACTCAGCACGCTTGATACTGCAGAACGGAAACGGATTGCCGCTCTGTTGGAACAGCATCACTTGGCATTGCCGGCAATCGCTGCACATTCAAATTTGCTGGAAATGGATCCAGAGGTACACGCGAAAAATATGTGGCGGCTGAAAGGCGGTGTCGATCTGGCAGTGGAGCTTGCACAAGGGGATGAACCCCCTGCTGTCAATACGACCCCGGGGGGCAAACCCGAGGATTGGGATAGAAACAAGGATTTCCTTGCGGCGCGCGTCGGTGAACTCGTTGCATACGGGGCATCGCGCGGCGTTACCATCGCTATGGAACCGCATATCGGTGCCATTATTGATACGCCCATGAAGGTGCTTGAACTGCTAAAAATCGTCAATTCGCCCTATCTCAAGGTTAACTTCGATATCAGCCATTTTGATATTGTCGGTATGCCGACTGAGGAGACAGTCGCAGCATTAGCACCCGTTTCAGCACACACGCACGTGAAAGACCAGCGCGGGATCGCCCCCGATTTTGAGTTCCTGATTCCGGGTGAAGGCACTTTCGACTATGTCGGTTACCTCAAGGAGATGCAGGCACACGGTTACGATGGATTTATCACGGCTGAGGTGAGTTTTATGGTACAGGCACGCGAAGACTACGACCCGCTCGCTGCTGCGACACGCTCTTATGAAACGTTATCAGATGCCTTCACGGAAGCAGGAATCGAACGAGGATAACCATGGCAAGTCCGAACATTCTTTTATTGATGACAGATCAGCAGCGGTGGGATGCAATGGGATGCAGCGGCGATTGGGTAGAAACCCCGAACCTGGATCGCATCGCAAGTGAAGGTGTGCAGTTTACGAATTGTGTCACGACATCCCCAGTCTGTATTCCGACACGGCTCAGTCTTGCGACAGGATTGTATCCGCATAACACCGGCGTTTGGAATAATAGGGGGCATACCATGTTGGAAGAAACACCGACATGGATGCAAGCGATGCGGGATGCCGGATATCGGACGAGCCTTTTCGGAAAAACGCACCTCCACCCGCATAATGGGGACCTACGAGAACGCGAAGGTTTAATGAATGCCTACGGGTTAGACGATGTGAATGAAATCGGCGGGCCTCGGGCGAGTGCAAATGTTCTATCGCACATGACAGCGATGTGGGAAGAAAAAGGAGTCTGGGATGGTTACCGGGCCGACTATCGGGAACGGTTCAGCACAAAACCGTACCTCGTGCGTCCATCAACATTGGCACTCGAAGACTACGCCGATGTGTATGTCGGGCAACAGGCGAAGCAATACCTCCAGAACTATGATCGGCAGGAGCCGTGGTGCTGCTGGGTCAGTTTCGGGGGACCGCATGAACCCTGGGATACACCGGAACCGTACGCCAGTATGTACGATCCGGAGACGATGCCGCCAGCGGTCCCGCGGCCACCTGCCGGAGAACGCCCGCGTGGACATTTAGATAGATTGATGAATCGGATGAACCCAACGTTTGAACCGGCCGAAATCGGGAGACTCCGTGCAAATTACGCAGGCAACGTTACCCTCATTGATGATCAGATCGGCGAAATCCTTGACGCACTCGAGGCACGCGGTGAACTGGAAAACACGATCATCGTGCATACCTCCGACCACGGTGAAATGAACGGGGATTACGGACTGATTTATAAAAGCAATTTCCTGAACGGTGCAGTTCGGATACCGTTGCTTGTGCGAACCCCTAACGCATCGGGGTTACAAACCCCGCCTGCGGGGAGTGTCTGTGATAGTCCGGTGGAGTGGATTGACATCGGGCCAACGCTTGTTGAATTGGCAGGCGGCGAACTACAGCATCGTCAATTCGGGAGATCGTTGTGTCCGGTGCTAACGCAACCTGAAGCGACACATCGTGATTTTGCGATCTCTGAGATAGACGGCGAGATTATGTTGCTGAATCGGGAGTGGAAGGCCGCCCTGAACGCAAACGGCGAAGTCTATCTCTTATTTGACGTGCAAAACGACCCCAATGAGACACAGAACCTCGCCGGTAGCGCAGAAGTTGCGGATATTGAAACGGCGTTGCGCCTGCAAATCTTAGAAAGGCTTGTACAGACGCAACTCAGAAAACCGATGTATCGGTAAGAGAACAAAACAAGCAGGCAACGCTAATTTTCTTCTACTTGTTCCGTGGCTTTGATACGTCTGGCATTACGCACGAGTGCTAACAGTTCTTCACCACGTGCCTCGGCTTGCTCTTCACCTTTCGCAACAACCTCTGGATGCTGCCGCAAAACATTTCTGAGCGTCTGCCGGACGGTTTTGAGGCAACCGTTTTTCGCCCAGACGCTTTCGCGTAGGATTTCAGCAAACTGCGCGACGGACGCAGCGAACTGAAGCCCCGGTGAAGCGTCCCCAAACGTGTCTTTCAAGTCGTCAACACGGAATTTCTCGCTGACCTCCGTTACTTCCGTTGTGTCAGGATCCTCATACCGGATGGAAACTTTTGCGAGTTCACCGCTGTCAACACCTTTGTTGAGTTTGACCTCATAGAGTGCGGTGACACTGTGTCCGGAACCGATCTCACCCGCATCTGCATCGTCGTTGCGGAAATCCTCATGTTTCATCTGACGATTTTCATAGCCGATCAGTCGGAAGGAACGCACGTTGTCTGGGTTGAACTCGACCTGGACCTTGGCATCTTTTGCGATCACTTGTAAGGTGCCCGTGAGGTTCTCAACAAAGATGCGCCGCGCCTCGTTTAGGGTATCAACATAGGCGTAGTTGCCGTTGCCCTTTTTGGCGAGTTTTTCCATAAGTGTATCGTTGTAATTGCCCATCCCGAAACCAACTGTCGTCAAGAAGATACCATCGTCCTCAACATAATCTCGAATTTGCTTGAGAAGGATTTTCGGAGATGTTTCCCCCTGGTTTGCGACACCATCTGAACAGAGAATCACGCGGTTGATGCAATCGTTTTCTGAATTTTGGCGTGCAAGTTCATATCCCTTGTGGATCCCGTCTTCAACGTTTGTCGCCCCTTCTGTCCACAAAGAATCAATTTCCTCCAAGATATGTTCCTTGTTCGCGACACTGGTGTGTGGGAGGACGACTCGTGCGTTGGTACCGTAGACGACGATACCGATCTTGTCAGCAGGACGGAGTTGTTCGACCAAAAGCCGCAACGCCTTTTTCACCAGTTCTAACCGATTTTCCATGCCCATTGAACCGGAGACATCAATCACAAAAGTAAGCATGGCATCCTTACGATCAACATCTGGCACAACGCGGCCTTGAAGGCCGACACGGAGCAGCTGGAGTCGTTTGCCTTCGCCAAATTTTGAAGGCGCGCCCTCAAGATGCACTGCGAAAGCAGCATCTGTTGGTGGTGTATAGTCGTAATCAAAAGCGTTAACGAATTCCTCGACTCTAATGGCTTCTGTTGGCGGTAGAGAACCATCCCGTATGTAGCGACGCATTACGGCATAAGCCGCGCTATCGGCATCCATGCCAAACGTTGACATGTTGTCGTCTTCTGGATCAATAAACGGGTTTGTGCCGTGTCCTTTGAAAAAGACATCGTGATAAGCTGCCCCGTTGGGAGGTCTTAATCCCACAAGAGACATGCTGGTGGATAATGCATGCGGATGCGGTTGTTTTGCTTTCCGTGTCATTGTATAAACAATTCCCTCAGCCGAGAGGGACGTGCCTGGATCTGAGTAGGGCATGCTTAGATCTGTTACAATTGCCTCACACTGAATAGGGTCACTGTGAGTTATAATTTCATCCCCAAAGGCATAGCGGCAGACAAAATCTGTCCCCAAATTGACATCAGTCGCTGCGTAACGCATGTGTGCACGTGCATCGTCTTCGCGCGCAATCGTAACATCGTGCGACGGACACTCAAAGGTCTCAACGCCAGCAGTACCGAATATTTCTATTGATGCCGTGAAGGTTCCGATGGGCTGATTGGTTGGCAAATGGTGTGTATACGCCAAACTTTCGTCAGTTGCGTCGATGTGTTCAGAATATGTAATACCGATAGCGCAGTCTTCACCCGCGGGAATCGGCGGGATTTCTGCTTGCAAGGCGGCAGTCCCAATTCTCTGTAGCACCTCAAAATCTTGTGTATGGAGGAGCGCCTTGTAAAGTTTGGCTAACCGCTTATGTCTCAGGAACGGGGCTTCTATATAATTATCATCAACACAAACCGTGTCCCGTGAGATCATCGCGTGCCTTGGGAGGTTTGTGAGGAGATTTATGTCATCTGGCAGCGGGAAGGTAAAGACTCCCTCTACCGATACACCGTTTGGGTTTTCGAAAACTATGTTGATAAATGTTCTTACGTCTATTGTTTCTGAAAATTTTCTAATTGAGACGCGAAGATCATAACTTTTGACAGCCAATTTTTGTGGTGGGGATCCTGCAGGCTGTGAAGAGACGAAGATGCCCCTTGCCAATGTGTAACCTCTTGATGGGTTCATGGAATTTCTCCCTTTTTATTTTTCCAGTGTTGAATTTGCGTGGTTGGTGAAGTAAAATGGAAGCCGTTCAGACACGTTTATTTGCAGCGTGTCCTGCAACGCGCGCAGGCAATAGCAAAGATGCGCCTGAACGCTAAACATTTTGGGACTTACGCGGGCTCTGTTTCTGTAGCATAACCTGTTAGGTTGTGTCAGAGAACCTTGTCTGTTTTTGCTAGTCCGCCCACTCAGCGCGCGTGAGCGGGTCAAAATTGCGTAAGTCTTACATTGAAGTCATATTGAGTAAACCATAGAAATGTAGTAAAATAGTAGAAGAAAAGGCGATACTTTACGTTCCTTTATTTTCACTTTTGATATCTTCTTA
>RKRO01000077.1 GCA_007571355.1 Candidatus Poribacteria bacterium
CCCCCTTGATCCCCCCTTATCAGGGGGGAGGGTGTCGCAGCTGCGAAGTGCGTAGGGGCGGGGTTGCCCCGCCCAGCAGTGCCTATTTCCTTATCAACATTTTTCGGGTGGCACTAAAATCACCCGCAGTCAACGTATAGAAATACACACCGCTTGCCACAGGTTCTCCCTGGGCATTGCGTCCATCCCAATAGGCAGCGCGAGATTTGCTCTGATATCCCCCCGCGGGCTGATGCCCCAGCGATAACGTTCGCACCAAGTGCCCCTCCATGCTATAGATATCAACTGTCACCTCTGCAGGCGTTGCAAGTTGATACGGTATCCACGTCTCCGGGTTAAACGGATTCGGATAGTTCGTGAATACATCCGTCTCTATGGGCACTTGTGACACATCCTGCCAATATTCTGATAAGGTATCCTGTTCAGACGTGAAAGCAGGCGCGCCCTGTATCGGTCTCTGACCTGCAGTGAATTTATATTCGCCCCTAATTGTATAGTCTACCCACTCATAGTGACCCCAGCAACCTTTTTGCTTGATTCTACCCCACACTTTTATCGTGTCAGAATCATGCCACTCCCACCCTTTCAGATTGGCATTCCTGGATGCACTATGCGTGAGAGAAACTGAATGTCTGAGAGTTCTTGAGGGTACATCAACGTAGCGCGTCCAATCCGTCCAGTTCCGTTTGCTGAAACAAAACAACTGCCAGGTGCCTTCGACGGTACGGGTTCTGGTGAAAGCCCTTGTCTGTGGTACAACATTGAACCTGATAGTCCGACTCGGCAAACCCTCAACCACCACCTCGAAGTCGGCAGCACCTTCGCTGCCCGTGTATAACGTAGTCGTAGCCGCCCCGCTGCCGTTAGTTTTTGTTGAAGTTCTTGAGAAGGATATCTCTTTATCATCACTATCGATGAATCGGACCAGAACGCCGCCGACTGCGACATTGTTCTGTGAATAGACCTTAACCGTGAGCGTTCTCTGCACACCGGACGTAAAATTCCCGCCATCCCAGACCCCATTAACAGTAAACCTATCTGGTATCAGCGGCGGCGTTTCGCTGTATGCCCTTGCGATCACCCATAGGGTGCCTCGATCGAACCAACCATCTACAATCGTCCCTTTTATCCTAAGACTCTTAGCTCCAACCACGTTAGCAGAATCTACGGAGGAATTCCCGAAGCGTAGCAGATTCCAGTCCCCTTCAAATACATTCCATTGTAAAGGTTCAACAGCGGAAATAAAGTAGGATTCAAAGGGGTGGTTAAAGGTAAGCGTTTCTGTCCAATCTCTCCAGTTCGTCGGGCGGAAATCCAACTTTCCTTTAACTTCAAATCCAATCGTTTGTGCCCATAAAGGCGGATACTGCTGTGTTGGGGGTGCCTTGGGTACAATCATCGTATAAGGATCCGCCTGGGTGCTAATAATCGTACTGACAAAAGCCCCGCCAGCCCCATAGTGTTTGCCGCCAACCAAGTTCGCGTTCCGTAAGGACCAAGCATCCATGAAGTGCTCGTCATTCCACCATTGGAAATCGCCGTTCGGATTTGCAACCAAAACATGAGTGAGGTCACCATTCGCAGCAGTCTTATATCCGACGGCTACAACATAATGATAGGATTTTAATGCAAGTCTGAGGAGAACGATAGGCGGACGGCTCTCATCGATAGAATCCATCAACCCGAACGCGTATGCATGTCCGCCATCCCTAGGCAAATGAAGCGAGGGGATCCCTAAACCGTCGAGGGCATCCTCTAATTCTTGTGGAAATGTACCGAACTCGACGTTATGAATGCCGCCTTCAACCCAGACGTTGCCTAAACCTGGCCGCATCCCGTAGTAATGGAGCACCATTTCAGCAGATGTAGGACCGCAATTATTATCGTATTGTTTAAGAATAATAAAGGCGTTTCCACCGGTGTTGGGAACCCGAAGGCCGGTTTTTGTATCCATTCGACTGCCAAGTTTCAACCCGTTTATCAATACAATCTCCGCGTGTGTTGATGGTACGGTTATGCCCACCTTTAGCAACAGCAGAATCGTTGCAAAAAATAATCTCATGCGAATGCCCCTTAAGCGATATGAGATAATATCGTGAAATCTAAAATCAATGCACACTTTTAGGAACACAACCCTTCTTATTCCCCCCTGACAAGGGGGGTTAGGGGGTTGCCTTCATATTCCCTCTGCTTCCCCTTGAGAAGTGGGCGTTTTTGCAAACGCTAAAATCCAACGCGAAGAAAGTGTTTCTTCAAGGGGATTACCTTCCTAAAAGTGTCCCCTTAATTCTCGGATCCACGCGAATAAAATATTTCGGTAATTGATGGGAGAACCCTAAATGGTTTCCCGACGACAAACGGGCCGGTTCGTCGTAGGGCGATTCATCGCCCGTTCCGATATGACCGAATTTTTAAATTATCGTAAAACCCAAAAATAAATGCGCACTTTTATGAAGGCAACCCCCCTAACCCCCCTTGTCAGGGGGGAAGCAGAGGGGAATGGTAAAGTTTACTTCCGGATCAGCATTTTCTTTGTCGCAGAGAACTCACCCGCTTTGAGGGTATAGAAATACACACCGCTTGCTACAGGTTCACCCTGCGCGTTCTTGCCATCCCAATACGCCGCACGCGGCTTAGCCTGATACACACCCGCAGGCAACGCACCGAGTACTAACTGCCGAACCAAGGCGCCATCTGCTGAGTGAATCGCTATGCGAACATCCGCAGGCTCCGCCAACTGATACGGTATCCACGTCTCCGGGTTAAACGGGTTCGGGTAGTTCGCCAAGAGCGCCGTCTCCTTCGGGACAACAACCTCAGGCTGCGTCAGTGCCGCCAGCAGCTGCTCCAACACGGCGATGGCAGCCGCATCCGCGCCGATAGCCCGCGCCTCCTGGAGATAGGTTTGCACCTCCGCTGCGCGCAAGGCTGCAGGGAGCTGTTCCCCCGATGCCGCCGGGGCGACCTGTGCATAACTCGGATTGATGACGCTCGCCACGGCGATGAGATCCTTGATATCCACACGCCCATCCTTGTTGACATCGGCTCTGGGGTTGGCACCGCCGGCGACGGTCTTGCCGTAGTTCTCTGCGACCCTCGCGAGGTCAAAGAGCGTGACGCTCCCGTTGCCGCTGACATCCACCGTGAGCGACTCATAGATGCGGATGGTTTTGTCCAAGCTCCCACTCACCAGCATATCCCCGGTGCTGTTGAAGGCTAAACTAACGACCCAACTACTGTGTCCCTTTAGGGTAGCAATGGATGCACCGGTGGCAGGGTTCCATAAACGGATGGAGCTGTCCGAGCCCCCACTCGCCAGTCGGCTGCCGTTCGGATGGAAGGCTAAGGAGGCGATAGAACCTGTATGCCCGCGCAGGACGCGCAGGGTGCGTTCCGTGTCTACGCTCCAGATGCGGATGGTTTGGTCGCCGCTCCCACTCGCCAACGTCTGACCATCCGGACTCACGCAATGGAGTAAACCGCCGACTTGTGTCCACGGAGGATGGCAAAGTTGATGCCGTTGTTGGGGTTCCACAACCGGACGGTGCCGTCGCTGCTCCCACTCGCCAACGTGGTGCCGTCTGGACTCCACGCAACGGAATAGACATCATGTGTATGCCCGCGCAGGGTGCGCACGTGCCGCAGCTTCGTCTTGTCCGCTGTATTCCAGATGCGGATGGTGTCGTCGAAGCTTGCACTCGCCAGCAGATGCTGCCCCGGCTTGAAGGCTAAGCCAAGGACAGCACCAGTATGTCCTGTGAGGCTCCCGCGCCAGTTCCCGGTGTCTGTATAGCGGAACCGGATGTCGTGATTACTGTATCCCCCGTAGGCGACGTAGAAGGGACTATGCGCGGGAACAGCAACTGCATAGACAAAATCGCCGACATCCCTTTCCCAGATTTGGGTGCCGGTGCTGACGTTCCACGCACGGACGGTGTCGTCCGTGCGCCCACTGATGAGTGTGGTGTCGTCCTTGAACGCTATTGAGTAGGCACTTCTGGTATGTCCTGTGAGGGTTTGGGTGTGGACGTATTGTTGGGCATCGGCGGGTGCGAAGTTGAGCACCGTCAGCAAAAGTAAAGTGAGGGTGCATGTGAAAGTCGTTTTCATTTGATTTTCTCCTTTTCGTTTTGAATCGCGGTTGACCGCGGGTTTCACGGATGCCGCGAGGGATATCCGTGAATTGTAGGGGTGGTTTAAACCCACTCATGAGTTTACCTGAATATTGAGGGAAGCCCGTACGACTCAAGGCGCGCCGACGCGCTCGTACAAAAGACCGCCTTGAGCGATACGAGCCCTCGCCTCCTCAGCGAGTTCCCTTGCCAGAGCGTGCCAGACAGTTCGACACGCCCACTCTAAACAGGGATGGTAAACCATTCCAAAGGTATTGTGCACCGTGATGAACAGAGAACTTGGCTAAGGAGTTTACTTTTCACTCTTATTCTGTAAACTTCAAATCGAAGTATTCTATCTCTGGATCGTGAGTTCCCGGAACCATTGTATGTGCTTGCCGCGCAATCTGCTCAACAGCTTCATAGAAAATTTCAAACTCATTCTGTGCTGCAAAGTAGGCTTCATCCAACTCAAACAACCTTGGTTTCTTAGCTTGTAGGGCAAGGTGGTCGAAAATGTAACGGTAAATTGAGAAGTTATTCTGTGCTTGCAGTTCTTCCGAATAAAGTATGAATTGCTTTATGGCATCTGCACAGATGAGTGCCTGCTCTGCAAGTTGCTCAAAACACGCAAGGATAGCTTGAACGGGAGGCACATTCTCCGTACATATTGAGCGAATTCTCTCAAAAGCAACAGCCATGTACTCTCTGCTAGTCCCTTCTTTGATAAGTTGGGCGTGAAGTGTGTTACCAATAGCAACTTGCACAAAGGCTTGGCTATAATCCTCCCTCAATTTGCCGTTCAACCAATTCCGCGTGTCGAGAAAATCCTTTGCTACATTCGCCCAAGCCTCTTCAGTATCTGCTGCATGAACCAAAGCTTGTGCAAAAGCAACATCTCTACTTTCACTGTTCCGGATACTTGCAGCGTAGGAGGCTTTAAGGGACATGCTAATATCTAAAGTCCTGCGCTTTGCATCAACAATTGACCGTCCAAGTTGAACCAAGCGAAATTCTGCCTCTGAGTCAGATTTAGCTTCAGCTCCCAGAAAGTTAATCGAGTTTATGAGTTTTCCAGGAATTGACTTGAGTAGGTTAGTTGTACAAGAAGTTATCATTGAATTCTTCCTTTCACTGAAATTTTGAGCATAACCTGTAGTAGTGGGTTTACTCTGTTAAATTAAAACACCTATCCATTTGCGGTTTCTGTTTTTGCCTATGTGACCGCAGTGTAGATAGCTAAAACATACATGGAGATCCCTCCAATGCCCCAACAAAAACAGCCCGCGACGTGCAAAGCACGCGCAGGCGCGAAAAAGCCCACCGACAAAAACTGCCGAGTGGACTTCATGAAGTAATTGACTTGAAAACTACTTAACAAATATAAATGGGGGGGGGTAAATCGTAATTAACAGAAAGCCTATGGAGCCGTGCCACCACGTGCATCCAGGGCGAGCCATAGCCCGCCAACGCGGGCAACCGCTACGCGAAGTGCGCAGGCTTTGAACTGTGGTGTTTAGATATCGGTTCAGCATTGATCTTTCCATGGTGCCTCGCTCCGGAGAATGATACGCTTGTTATTGAAACACCCTATCAAAGCGATATCCCTCTGCTTCCCCCCTGCTTGCGGGGGGGTGAGGGGGGGTATCCTCGTCCAAGTGTGTGTTTATTTTCAGATGTTACGATAATATCACAAAAAATAGAAAAATGTCAAGGGCTTTCCGAAAAACTAATTTCTTCAAAGCATTCGGTCGAAGATGCACAACCTAACAGGTTATGCTACAAGGTTATATAGCAAGAAACGTGCCAAACATGCGGTCATAGAACGGCGCGTGCAAAACAGGCATCAACACATAAGCCTTCAGAGAACATCCGAACCGCTGAGATGCCCCAGTACCCCGTTGTGATAGGCATTCGGGCGTTTGGGCATCCCTTCACAGTGGCCTGGCACGTTTTCCACACACTGCAAGGGGGATCTGTTATCGAGCAAAAATTGTATCGAGCAAAAATTGCTCGAACAAAAATTGTATATCGAGCAAAAATTGCTCGAACAAAAATTGCTCGAACAAAAATTGTATAGCGGCAC
>RKRO01000076.1 GCA_007571355.1 Candidatus Poribacteria bacterium
GTGTTATAGAACATATCTCAGATTGGAATTGCAAAAGTTTCTTTTTTGCAATCTACAATCATCGCAAAATATACTATATGAAATGGAGAGGCTTGTCAAGATTTTTTTCTTCATTTACGCCCATTTTTTCACGGATTGTATGGTTTTTTCATAACAAAGAAGAGTCCAGTCCATAAGTCAGAGTGGCAATGAACCATAAAAGCACGATGCATGCTTTTATCGACGCGCACATAGAAGTCATCCTGCGCCCTTGCTAGACGAAGCGACAGACGCAAAGACACCATGACTTTCCTATACTTTACCCTTTCAACAAAGAAAATGGGGTAAATGAAGTCAAATATAAATGGCGAGGTTTGGGATGCCTCGCCAGTGAAAAGTTTAGGTAAATCTTATTGTATCAATTCTCAGTCTTTGATGAGTTTTGCGCCCTTATGGTGGATTTCTCCGTACCATTGAAGAAATTCTTCTTTGGATAAATTCTTGCCTTCTGTTCCTACTTGAATCGTGGCATTGTCAGGGATGTCAACCGTAAATACATCAATCGGAACCTCGTGATTTACTATGAAGTTCTGTGTCTCTATGGTGGCTCTCTTGATAAGATGTTCCACGTCTGCCGAATCGATCCAGAACGTTTCGGCGATGCCGTTTGTAACGAACCATGCGTCCTCACCGTAGAGTCCGTAAGAGAGTCTAATGCGTCTGACAATGGGAGTGCCTTTCTTGATGTGTCCATTTGCGGAATCTGTCTCGCTTAGAGACCTGTTTTCATATTGCAGATAGCGCAGGCCGAGTTCAGGCGAAACCCAAATCCTTTCAAAACTATCTTCCGACTGATTTGGCTGTCTTGCTTCAAGGACATAACACGGGTATCCGTTGAAAAATTCGGATTTTGAGATACGGAAGTTTCGTTCTTTCAGATAGGTCGGTAAATTTCGTCCATCAATGCTATGGAGCCACCGCCTCGGATCCACCCAGTCTCTTGAGGCATTTAATTCGGTTTCTGTCTGGTTTTTTAATTCTGAGTTTTCGGCTTGCAAGCTATGCCGACTTTTTAATTGCAAGTTTTCGGCTTGCAAGCTACGCCGACTTTTTAATTGCAAGTTTTCGGCTTGCAAGCTACGCCGAAAATAATAACTCGGTTCCTCTGCCGTAGTGTATGTTATCTCCAAAGTGCCGCTTGGTGATGAAATGAGCATTGCTTTCGGCGTTGGTGTATTGCTGGAAAAACCCTCTTTAAAGTCCATACGTGTATGCCATGGATCGAACGTGAGCCGCGCCTTCCAAGTGCTATAGGCATCAGGCGTTCCGGGTTGTCTAAAGACATATAGACATTCTCCTTCACCAGACAGAGCAGCTCCGTCATAATTCCGCATGCCGTGTAGAATCATATTGAAATCGTTTTCTGCATCTACGGCGTTCTGTGGTAAGACAGGTAGCGAGTCTTCTTGCGCGAAAGCGGTTGTAAAACACGCGAAAAAAACAAAACTGGAAATGACGAAATGCATCGTTTTCATGTTTAAAGGGAACATTGTTATTCTCCTATCTCCTGTTAAGAAGGTTTATTGAAAGGACCCGTTGTAGGTGACCCACATCTGTGACGGTTTTGTAAATCGTTATTGTTTCTTGTGGCTGGTTTGCGTTATGCATAAGGATACCGAGAAGTATCACCACACCAGAGAATAAGACACTGCCCAAAAAGAGTTTTGATTTAGACATGATAATGCTTCTTAGTGTTGTACAGAGAGAGCCTGTCCGTAGCGTTGGAGAAACTCCATCTTGGACAATTTCCGTTCTTGACGATTCACCGTAATCATCGCATCGTCAGGAATATCAACGGTGAACGTTTCTGGTGATATGTCGTGATTGATTTTAAAATTTTTTAGTTCCAGCTGCTGTCCAAAAATTATAGGATCCTCTGGCTTAAAGTCGATCCAAGCGAATTCATGAAAAACTGCTTTGGGAAACCAAATTTCTCCGTGTTGCTGATAAGAGATTGTCGTTCGAGAGACGGTGGGTGCCTCCATCGGAACGTCGCTGTCGAGGGCATCTACTGGGGTAAGATGCTGGCTCTCATATTTTAGGTATCGGAATCCTCGATCAGGTGCTATCCAAATTTTTTCAGGCCTATCCACGTCTTTTTCTTCCAAAACATAGCAGAGAATATCGTTGAACCCTTCGCGCCCTATAATCTGGAAGTTTTTACTTTCAAGGTAGGTTGCTAAATCTTTGCCTCTCAATGTGAGCCATCGTCTCGGATCTACATCGTGCAAAGGAGTAATTAATTTAGGTTCTACGGTGCTAAAGGCGTAGTCAGATTTTCTTTCTTTATGCGGAACAATTTCCCACGATCCGTTGGGTGTAAGGAGCGTCGTTTTTCCTTGTGAATGGAAAGGTGTATCTTCCGAATCGAAACGTGTGTTTTCCGCATTAAAGGCGATGGTACCGGTAATAATAGTGGTGTCAGAATCGACGAACGGAGGCACCCCATGCGTGTAACCAATTTCGCCTTCACCAGATTTCAGTAGTGCGTCATACCGTTTGATGGCTGCCAAGAGTGCTTGGAGGTCAAGTTCATCTCCTGCGATGTCTTGCGGCGGTGTATCCTGTGCGAATGCGGTCGTGAGACCTACGAAAAACACAATACAGAGAATTGGGAAATGATTTGATTTCAGATTTAAAAACGACACTTTTTTTCTCCTCGGTTCAATTTTGATTTTCGGTGCGCTTAGCACGATCTTCCTGATCAGATGCGTTGAATGTTACACCGGGGGTGACCCGCATGGGTAGGGGTTCCATTAGGGCATAGATCCAGCCCCCGGGGAGTATAGGGTCTTTCTCAATACCTATCACTCTCAAATAGGACCTATATCTCATAATTTTTCCGGTGTTAGCGACATCTTGGAACAGTCGTTTCACCTCTTGCCATGTTTCGTCGCGCCAGGCGGCGATATGGGGTGATACCCCTGCTGTACCATCCGTGCTTTGCAGCTCAGTGTAGAGTTCGGCTGCTTTGGTGAGATTGGTTCGGATTTCGTCCTCAAGTTCGGGAATCTTCTCCTCAATTTCAGCGAGTGTTAGTCCGAAGAACCGTTTTTCGGGTTGCGGGATGTTCGGGGTTTCGCTGTCAGTGGAGGTATTTGTACGGTTGTCCCTACTCGGAATAACAGTTTTTCCGAACTGGTTGCGCCTCGCCAATTTTGCATGAAGGTCAAGGATAATAGGTGTATCCACGATTTCGATCAGATGCTCAGATTCTGCCTCAAAGTTATACGGTTTCTGATAGCGGACGAGGTATTGGTTGCCGACACCGAGTCCTAACACAATTAAAATAGCCGCTGTCCCCAAAGCCGTCCATGGCAGCAACGGTTTCGCGACTGGTGGTGATTGCATCGGTTTTATGTTCGTAATTTGCCGCCCGATGTTTTCTATAAGGCTAACAGGCAGCTGGACGCTACCGAGCATTTCCTGAATCAGGCGTTCTTCCTGATCCTGTAGACGCTTTTTCGCTCGACGGAGCCGACTGTTGATTGTGTTCACCGACACCCCTAAGAATTTGCCGATCTCCTTGGCTGTCATTTCGCCAAGATAATGGAGGGTTACGACAGTGCGTTCACTCTCTGGGAGTCTTTGTAGAAGGTTTTTGACGATTTCATGCCGATGCTCGGTGTTGTCTGCCTCGCGTTGCTCAGATACGTAACGTTTGTAAGAGGCGTTCTCTATCTCGGCCACGGATGTGCCCTCCAGCGATTGCGTCGAAAGTTTTTTCTTTTGGTGCCACCGTTTGCAAAGGTTATTTGCAATGACATAAAGCCAACCGGCAAACTGATTGGGATTTCTCAGTGTTGCAAGTTTTTTGTATGCCTGAAGGAAGGTATCTTGCGTAATTTCTTCGGCGAAATGAAAGTCGCCGACCTTGCGCCACGCGAGGGCGTGGACACTCTTTTGGTACTTTCCGACCAAGGTGGTGAATGCTGCGTCGTTACCTGACAAGACACTTTGAATGAGTTGCGCATCGCCTTTTTCCATCAGGATTCTCCATTGTTACAAATCTCTTTAAAGTTAGCGCGTTTTAGGCTTCAATTATTAAAGATACAATTTTAGGGTAAAAAACGTGCATAATTTTCAAAAAGAATGGAAAACTTGAGGTCAATAGCACGTCACGCCCACATGCAGGAGTCGTTAGCAATCCAGACGAGAATACTGAGAATAGACAATCCGGAGCGCAAGCGGATTTGAGAGAGGTGGGGATAATACCTGCAGCAATCATCTCATAGAATTTCATACGCTCCCCACCCTATCCAATGAGATTAAGAACTTATCACGGATTTCATGTCCCAGAGCAGGATAGTGCCGTCAAAACTCCCACTCGCTAAGAGCGTGCCGTCGGGTGAAAACGCAAGATCCTGGACATCGGTCGGGTGCCCCCAGAAGGTCGCAATATTCTCACCTGTGGCGACTTCCCATAAACGGATAGACACCTTCTCTTGACCTTCTTGCCACCAAGAACCAGAGACGAGGTAACGCCCGCAAGGGGAAAATATCAGGGCATTCGGTCGTTGACACGTATCCGGTGGGATTATCGATATGCGGGTCTCATAAGTTTCCGCATCCCACAAACGTATCTCTCGATGCAGCCCACCAGCAATGATATCGCCAGATGGAGAAAACAGGATTGAATGGACGGTAGACTTATGACTGTAACCCTGACTCAGGCGATTTAAGAGGCGCCGGATTTGCCGCGGGTCGCCTCTATACAGAGAAATATCTGATTCCTCGGCTACGGGCAGCGAAACGAGATATTCACCACTCTTAAAATCCCAGACGCGCGCTGTGTAATCATCGGATGTTGTGATAACTCGCGGATCCTTCGGATGAAATGCCACGGCTGTAATCCTGTGGGTGTGTCCGATGAGTCCTCGCAGCTCCCGCCAAGACTCAGCAGACCAGACAGACACGTTTCCATCACTATCTCCGCTAACAAGGTGTTCACCCGTAGGCGAAAACGCAAGCGCAGTTACATAACGCTGATGTTTGGTAAGTGTCGCAATCGGGGCACCTGAAGCAACACGCAAAACTTCAATCGTCTCGTTGTTGTCTCCAATAAGAGTCGCCAATATATCTTCACACGGGGATAAAGCACACCGTCCATCAGAGGAATTAAGTGTTTGCTGTGCTGACCTTTGGGCAACGTCCCAGAACACAAGACCGCTTTTGCCGCCATATCCGCTCACCAATGTTTTGCCATCTTGCATAAAAAACAGGGTACAAACCATACCCGTATGCTCCAGGGAAGATGCTACCATGGGGGGCGCGTCCGCGTGCCACACGCGCACTTCACGCTCTGTAGCGATTGCGAATTGCTGTCCATTGGAAGAAAACCCGACAACTTTTCTGGCCCTGTCTCCGTATTCAAAACTATCAAGTTTCTCTCGCCGTGAGGCTTCCCATAGCACCACTTTGTCCTTATACACATCGGCAACTCGCAAGGTCCCATCAGACGCGTAGGCGGGTATCAACGTATCGCCGTCATAGCCCGAATCCCTCATTTCAAGGGTCTCTTTATCAAGATCCCATACCTGCAACGCAGTCTTCTGATGATGGGTGGATAGACTACCCACAGCGAGAAACCGACCACAGGGTGAAAAAGCAAGACCTTGTATATGTTTTCGGGACGAATGTTTCAGGAGCGCGATGTGTTCTTTTGTCTCTATATGCCGGACAGCAAGTGATATTCGACCCGAAACATAGGCGAGATAGTGCCCATCGGGTGAAAAGCAGATTGGAAAACAGGCGGGTAGCCGTTCCCCTTTTTTCGGGGTCCCGCCGACTGTGAAACTTGCGACGTGCATACCCGTTTCTGTGTGCCATACGGAAACATCCCCATAAGCCTTGCCGGATGCCGCGAAGTATTGGCTATCCGGTGAGAAGGTAAGTTGGGATGTGTACTCAGAACATCCTCGTATTTTGCTGGTGCACTGCTGCGTTTCTGTCTCCCAGACCTTAATGATACCGTCCCAGTTGCTGCTGGCAATCCATTGTCCATTGGGTGAAAAGGAGATGGTAGAAACCAGCCCCCTTTCGGTGTCCCACAATGCAATAGGTTTCATGGTCGGCAGTTCATAAATCCAACATCCAATACGAGTGGCGAGTGCCAGGGATTTGCCATCCGGCGAAAACGCAAAA
>RKRO01000496.1 GCA_007571355.1 Candidatus Poribacteria bacterium
AACGAAAAGTGCCTCCGCTAACGAGGTGCGTAGGAGCGTGTAATATTTGCCCTTTGTGGTCTTGACTCCGTAAAGATGAGGGTGGGTTTTAAAGAGCTCCATATTATAGTGGGTGTGCATCTCTTCCGCTAAGCAGACGATTTTGCCTCGGAGTTCCACACTTTTCGGTTCAGGCTTTTCGGTTGGCGGCCTCGCACCAATCATCAGTAAGACAAGAACGATGAATAGTGGTAATAACCGTTTGAAATTACGCATTGCTATTCTCCTTCGCCCAGCGGTTTGGACCTGGACCGGGTTGATGTTCGTCACGAATCCGTTTAAATTCTTCAGGCGAGGTAACAACATCTTCAGGACGCAGTCGACTTCGGGCAAGGAAACCTGCCTCCGGCTGATAACCTGTCGGTTTCGCAGCATCCTGATAGCGGGAATCAACGCTCCATCGAACCTGATGGCTAACATTCGGAATAGAACGATGCGGTGTCAGATTCGTCAGTAGGAGAACACTGCCAAACTTGACAGGAACGACTACCGGCTCAACTTCGGGCAAGGCTTCTGGCGGAATTTCAAGATAAAAACGTTCAGAGGGACGATGTCGGAACACGCCGTCCCGATGGGCATGCGGGATGACTTCCATGCAGCCGTTCTCAACCGTTGCATCTATCAACGGAATCCAGATCGTGAGTTGTAAAACCGAATCGCATTTAGGCTCCATATAGCCCGCGTCCTGATGCCACGGAACGAGCGTGCGGTCGTGTTCAGGGAGTTTCGGACGGACTCTGTATGCCGGATGACACATAATCTCCGGTCCGACGAGTGACTCCGCAATATCAAGCAGCTTCGGATTGACGAGCAGATCGAAAAGTGCTGGGCCCGTGTGTGCACCGCTAAAGACCTTCTGAAATACGACAGGGGACTGTTCCGTAATTTTCGCCAACCGCGTGTCAAACCCTTCCGTCTTAAATTCGGAATCCAGTTCGCCTTCCGCGTAGAGTTGTGATGCGCCGGTATCGACAATTTCTTCAAACTCAGCGATGAGCGGGTTGAGATCGTCTGGAGAAAGCGCGTCTTCGATTAAGAGATAGCCATTTTCATTAAAACTTCGGATTTGGGAATCAGTTAAGGTTTTCATTTTTTTTACAATTGCCTCTGTGCATGACTCAATTATATTAACCCAAGTTGCTACCGACGGATTTTGGACATCGTAACACAGTTTTTTTGGACGCTTTTCTCACCCCGTAGGGGTGCTATGTCTATAAACAAGTGGCAACTCGCGTTAGTTTACACAATGGTTTCCGATAAAGTTAGCAACCGATCATAACCGAAAGAAGGTTCTCAACTTAGACAGAAACCGTTGTGAAACACAGTGGAACAACGCCCATATTTAATAAATTAAAGAATTTGAACGAGTTCGATCAGAATGCCTTCTGGATCCTTTGCACAAGCGACACCGACAGCATCGGGCGCGCTTATGGGTTCGGATAGGAATTCGACACCCTTCTGTTTTAGGTTTTCAATAGTTTGTTGAATATCCTGTACAAAAAAGGTCAGCCAACGGACACCTGCCGAGAATTCGCCTGTTGGTGTCGGGGGTGGTGATTGGATGTCCATCAGTTTGATGAGTGTGTTGCCTGCCTTAAGACGTACCTGACGAAAGCCTGTCGGTGCAAGTCCCACATCGCGCGCGAGAGCCTCTGGGATCTCCAATTCTAATACAATCTCAAGTCCCAGCTTGTTGTGATAGAAGTCCAACGATTCGGCGAAATTGCTGCAGGTAATAGCGATGTCAATAGTCGGGTGCGATAAATTTAGCATAGATTTTTGACCTCTTGGCAAACACAAACTAACAGTTTGTGCTACAAGTGAGAACGAAGATTGCTTCTCGAAATTGACCGAGTGGACGCGCATTGTAAGTGAGGTCTACGGGAACGACAATTCTTCCTAATGCTTTACAGTGCTGGGGAATCGGAATCGAAAAGTCGATGTGTCCATCTACTTTCGGTGGGATAGTTGTGTGTGCCGGGTCAATTTCCACATCCCACGCTGGCGGAAGCATCGGTTGAGCAGTTGCTGTGCGCGGTTCAGGTGAGTGGTTCGTTATCTCCACCCGTAGTTGGGCAGTTTCCCCCGGTGTAATTTCCTGCTCATAAGGATAGCAGCGTACCCAGTGTTCATCCATGCCGTAGTTCGCGTGGTCCCAAGGAAAGAGCGCAGTATAACATTTTTCTCGATCGGCAAGTGTATCAAGCATGCACGCAATCTCGGCATCGGTAAAATCAAACGCTGGATCGACATGACAGTTAAAAATATGCGTCGGCTTGAGTGCCTGAATCAGACGCAGGCATTTTTCGTAGCCGACATCCGTCCCGAGTAGGTTTCGATTGCCGGAGCAGTAGTCGTCAATACCTGCCATCGTGAAGGAGTCACCCGCAAAAAACATCCGTACGCCGCGCCCTTCAACAAGCAGACCACCGTGGTAATAGGTTTGACCGGGAAAGTGGTAAGCCGTCATTGTGAACTCATTCCACTGCCACGAATCGCCATCACGCGTGATACGATCCACTCGGGTAACAGCAGGCGAAATACAGGGGAGTCGGAAGCCGATCGGGTTTGTGATGACCGCATCGACAACTGAATCTGCTATCGTTTCACAAGGGAACGTTTCCTGAAATTCGGGGATAGCGTTAACGTGGTCATCGTGGTAGTGCGTTACCCAGAATTGCGTGACTTCCGAAACTTCGCTGTCCGCTTGTAGCTGCTGAATCTGTTTAATCACATTCGGGGAGCCGCAATCCATGACGAATGCCTCGCCGTTTTCGGAGATAATCAACCATGTTGTGCCGAAATGGCGCAGAAATTCAGGAGGCGGCTTGCCCTCTCGGATCGGCATGTGCCCGGGATGCCCCTCAAATTCAGTAAAGAGTTTCGGAAAATAGTGCCGAAGTGCAGAGATCGCCACATATTTATCGTAGCAGTACGCCAACCGTTCCAAAAGCGCGTCAATTGCCCTGTCTGGGGTGTCCATGACGACACCGTGCGTCGGAATAAGCGCAGTTGGCAATGCTTGACGCACCTTTTCAAGGCTCTCCTTGAGCTCTTCTCGCGCACCGAGGAACCCGTGATAGTCGCTGGTCTGCTGTCCCTTCTGTAGACTATAGAGTTCCCATAGTTGACCTTCATCGTAGATGAGGTCGCCGGTAAAGGCGAACCGTTTGCCATCGACATCAATAAGATAGGTGATACTGCCATCGGTGTGTCCGGGTGTTTCGAGGACTGTCAGCAATGCTGACCCCCACGCCATCTGTGCACCCTCGGTATAGGTATCTGTCACTCGGATCGCATCGGCAAGCAGGAGATTGTGTGGATGGTAGTTGTAGAGGTGCCATCGGTACTGTGGATCGTTCCAAAAGGTTTCGACCTCAGCAAACCAAGGTGCCTCTTTCGCTGGCACCCCAACACGGACATTATCAGCGATCGGGAAACCGAGTACGTTATCGCGATGGTGGTGCGTAAAGAGCATCCGCTCAACGTTTGTGATCCCGAGTTCTGCAAGTGTCGTACTGAAAGTAGTACCACTTGGATCAATGAGGAGGGCGCGATCGCCATCCCGAAGGATGCCAATATTCACGTGACCGTGGTGGACATATAGATGTTCACTGAGTTGAGAAAAGTGGGGATCCATTGAAAAACCTCGCTTTTATTGTAAAGCCTGTAAGGATTGAAACACATCACTGCTCTTCTGGAGTGATGTCGGGCAAAGACAAACCGTATATTTTGGATCGCGTGCCGTCCTTCTCAATGATCGCCATTTGTCTTCTACCGTGGCGCCGGGCACTTTTTGAATCCGCTGGGTACCATTTTCCGACCTCTTTATCCCAAACAGAGGACATAATGGCATAGTCTCTCATTTCTTCCTCTCGGCGTTGGCGATCCCCTTTGGCACCGAATGCCTTGAGAAGCGCGGGCGGTTCATCCAAAACGTCCGCCTCTTCCGCCTCTCCCCAGTTGGTGTATGTGACAGGTTCTCCGGTCTCCCATATCCATTCCCCTTCTTTCAGAACGTCGGTTAAGCCGATCCAATGTGGACCGGGTCCAAAAACGGCTTCGAGCCATATCTGTTCTGCTTCGCTTGTAATTGTAACCAGGTGCGCGCCTTCCTCATCGGCTTTGGCTTGCGCATCCGCTCGGTCCTCGCATACAACCCACTTGTACGCGTGTCCGTTTGCTGGGTTTACTATCCATACGCCGGGAACATCTGGCACGCCATATCGCCGTTCTTCGGGCATTTCAGACGGTAACTCGGAAAGATCAGCAGGATTGCCATTCAGTGTTAAAACAATTTTTTCATGCGGTTTACCTGCTTCAATCGTAAAAGGGGCTGACATCGCAGAGAGTCCACGATACTCAACGGACAGCGCATAGATCCCCAGAACAGATACAGCAGACGCGAAATTTCCACCTGCATCTGTATGTAATGAACGACTGAAAACAGAATCACGCGCTTCATCCAAATCTAAGTGCCCGATGTCAAACTTAACGGTTGTGTTGGCAAGCGGTTCACCGTTTTTGAAGATGAGTCTACCTTGAATTTTCGATGTCGGTCGGTTTTGAATAACGACTTCTACGCCTTTGATGTCTGAACAGGGCTTAATAGCAAACGTGACGGCTCCCGTCGATCGAAAGAAAGGGGATCCATGCGGACGAAATGTTACTTCTCCGAACTTAATAGTTTGAATCTCAGGTCCTAACTTAAGATTTTGGGCGGTTGGTGGTGCGGTATCCTTTTCCATCGGCAGAACCATTAATTGCACGATCGCTGTAGCGATACCGGTAAATGTGAATCGTCCTTCTGAATCCGTTTCGGATTTCAGAAACGGTGGACGCGCCTGAAGTTCCGCTTCATCCGGGTTCTTTCCCCTGAGCTCCTGTGGAAAACGGGCTGGCCGCTGGCGGAGAAAAGGGTACAGGGACCGATCGTATAGGGTGTCCGCTCCGCCATCCTTTGCAATTTTGACGTATAGGAGAACTATCGATGCTTCGGCAAGCGGTTCACCGTCGGTACCGACAACGCGGCCAGATAATGTTGACGGCTCCCCTTCAGCAGCACCTTTGTATACGACTGCCATAAACCCCAACACAATAACTATCATCAGCACTGTAAAGATCTGTTTGGTCAAACGGAAACCGCTCATATCGAATACCTCCTTCAGGAAAGTAGATGTTACTTATGTAGGATTTATCGTGTTGCTTCATCAGTTTCTGCGGATGTATCCTCTTTTTCGAGAATGGCGTACTTAATCACAGGCAAAAATGGACTTTCAGCCCCGATTGTCATCCATCTTTTTAAAAAGAATTCCATAGCGACAGGGGCTTCGTTTTCAGCAATGGCCCCGCTTTCAGGCTGCTGTGTGTTTATCCAGTTAGTGTATGTGAGGCGTTCACCGTTATCCCACTGCCACGTTGCCGCTTTTTTCGGAACACGTAGCCCGATCCAAAAGAACGCTTTCTCTGGATAAACTGCTTCCAACCATTTCTGCTCCGCTGCGTCGTTAATGGCAACGAGATAGGCATTCTCGGCTTTCGCTTTGGTTTTCGCGGCTTCCCAACTGTCGCACTGAATTTTCTTGTAAGCGTGGCTGTTTTCAGGATTCACTACCCACACCCCTTGTCGTGCCTTCACTCTTTCGCTGCGCCGGGCGCGATGTTCTTCTAAGTCTCTGAGGAGAAAAACAAGTTTATCATTCCGCTGTCCCTCTTTAAGCCGAAACCATCGCGACTTTGCGGATGCACCTTCATATTTCACGATTACCGAGTATTCTGAAGTCTTATCTGGATAGTATGACACAAAATAGCCTTCGGCATCGGTCTTAACGTTTCGCCCCGAGGATCCGCCACTGCCCCTGCCGGGGAAAATAAAAAAGTCCCGATCCCGCTGTCGACGTCGGACGGTCAGGCCGACATCTGTATTGGCAAGTGGCGTTCCATCTCTTAAGAGTATTCGTCCACGAATCCGCATCCGAGGCGTTTTCACATTGACGACGACATCCTCAAGATGGGTCCCGGGCTCAATCCTGAAGGTAAGCTTGCCAAACCAAGTCGGAAAATTCTTGAGGAACGCCGTAGAATAGAAAGTTAAATCCCCAATTTCGGCGGATATGATTTCAAAATCTGAAGCACTTTCAGGAAACATCACGAATTGGGATAAACCGGCATCTATGTTACGGAAAACGAACCGTCCCTCCTTATCGGTTACCACTCGTGACCACTCTGAGAAAGGCGTGCGCGGCACTATATCCCTCGGCTCTTTAATTTCAACAGGTTTAAGAGCCAGTTCAAGCCCTGCCACCGGTTTCCCGTCGGTATCTATCACGCGTCCGGCAAGGTTGGATTGGCTATCTTCTGCAATCGTCTCCACAGAAAACAGCAGTGTAAGTGCGACAATAGCGATAAAAGGTATCCTGAAGCGTGAAAGGCACATAGCTTAAACTCCGTTAACTAATGAAAGATAGTTTATTACTTCGGACCTCACACAAATTCTCCATCTTGATGAACCTTGTAGCACAAACTGTTAGTTTGTGGCGTATCCTGCGCAAACTAACAGTTTACACTACAAAAAACTATCAAACTCACGTTCATCCTAAAGACTACGCCTCAGCGAACTGCGGTCTACCGAGGGCATCCGTTCTGCCCTGACGCTTGTACTGTGGCAGATGCCCGCCTGCGTCTGCCAAGATGCGTTCTTGGGCAAGCGCGATCCGATCAGCACCGCTATCAGCAATGTTGTGCTGGCAGTCGATATCTGCCTCAAGGTCAAACAGTCGGATACCATCATTAAAATCGACGCTGGAGAAATACCAATTCTTCGCGTCTTTATACCAGACGGAGTTGACATAACGACACGTCAAGTATTCACGCGACGCAAACTCATCTTTGCCTTCGACGAGTGGAAGCAGACTCTGCCCTTGAATTTCACCAGCGGGTTCCACTTGGCTCGCTGCCATAACAGTCGCAGGCACATCCAAGGTATAGACAAACTCATCGCACGTTGTGCCGCCGTTAACACCCGAAGGATGACTCACGAGCATAGGAATGTCCATTGTGCCGGGATACATAAAGTTCGCAGGTTTGCCGGTGGCTTTGTCTGGATTCTCTGCGAAGTTGGTGCCGTGGTCTGCAAGGAAGATGATGAGTGTATTCTCACGCAGTCCGAGACGATCAATCGTATCCACCAACCTTCCGAACCACGTATCCACGAGAGTTACCAATCCGGCGTAGTTGGCTTTAACACTCGGCAATCGCGCCTCAAGTTCCTCATCTTTGAGCGAACCGTAGGGCAAGTTAAGGCAGATAGGTTCCCGATCCTCTCGGCTGCCGTAGAGGTCGTAATAGTGGATCGGTGCTTCCCATGTCTCGTGCGGCGTGAACCCATCAACATAGAGATAAAACGGTGTGTTTTGATGGTTATGTTCAACGAATTCGATTGCGGAGCGGAACAACCGGGCGGTGGGCCATGTCTCCTCTGGACGTTCCGGTTGAACGTTCACGATATGCGCACGGATACGCTGGGGGTTGCCGCGGTATCGAGAAATTAAAGCAGGGTCGGCGTGCGCACCACCGCGGTATCTGTCCTCGGCTTGACCGCGAACGAACTGCCACTGGCGAAACCCGCGCGTGAAATTCATTCCGGGGACGAAATAGTGCGGTACATCGGCGAAGAAACCGGTGTGATACCCATTTTGGACGAGCGATTCAGCGATTGCAGGTTCATCGGAGGACATCGGCTGCCAACCGGGGGTATAGACGTTATCCCACGGCACGGGTGTATAAGTGCTGAAGGGATAGGCGCGTCTGCCGGTATGTAGGGTGCGGCGCGTCGGAATCGTGGGTAGGCACTCCGGGTGCGCGTTCGTGAATCTGACGCTCTGCTCGGCAAACCGCGCCAAATTCGGGGTCTGAATCCAATCGTTACCATAAGGACTTAAATAGGCAGTTCGTAACGTATCTGAAACAACAACAACTATATTCCAACTCATCTATGTGACCTCCACGGGATAAGAAATGAAAGTGTCTCGTAAATTTTGTCCACTGCTGGCAGCCACGCAACAACGGCGCGTGGCGGTCCTGATAGGTTAACCGTCCCCCGTTCAGAGCATTTGAATAACATTTGGTGCTTAGTTTAAAAGAACGGAATAATCGAAAACGAGGACATCCTCAACAAGTGGGCGAATGTGTTCACCTGCTACCTGACGGTGAAACGGGTGTGGTAGATAGGCATCGCGTGCCGCTTCGTCTGTGAAACGGACGATAAAACCGTACGCGTAACCCTGACTCTTCCCTTCAGGACTGTTGTTTGTGCCAGCAGTTATAGATTCAATGCCGGGGATCTCGTTAGCCATCCCCAAAAGCGCATCCGATAAGGTTTCCAACTGCGCGTCGGTGATCTCCGGCTTCAACTTCAGCAGAACAATGTGTTCGACCATTATGACTTCCTTCTTCCATAGAGAAATTTGTTCTGGTAAATTTAACAAGAGTGTTATACAATCTAAGTATGACACAGATGTTGTTTTTTTGCAAGTTTTCTGTGCAGTTTGACAGAGTTCTCGGATTGAATCACATGGAGAAAACGAATCCAGCACGCCGCAAAACCGAAGGAGATAGAAATGAAACGCCTGTTTTTCGCTGCTATTTTGTTGAATGCTGTCCTTCTTTTAACCAGTTTTGCCCAAGACAACACGAAAGTCGGCTTACCTGAAGGCGCAATCGCACGCCTCGGCAAAGGCGGTATTAACATCATGCGGTTCTCCCCAGACGGCACCCGTCTCGCAGTGGGAACCGATATCGGTGTATGGCTATACGATGTTCCCGATGCAAAAGAGACGGCACTGTTTACACAACACAATGGAAACGTCAATGCAATCGCGTTCTCAACAGATGGAAAAATACTTGCAAGTGGTGGATTTAATAATCCTATTATCCAATTATGGGATCTGGATACCGATAGTCAACTCTCAACACTCACATTACCTGCAGATATACAATCAATATCAACGCTGACATTCGCCAAAGATAACACAATGCTTATCAGTCTGGACCAATCGGGTAACATTAACCATTGGGATGTCAACACCCATAAAAAAGTGTTGGACATAGTTACAGAACCGTCGTCATACGATGCAGTGGCAGTGTCAAAAGATGGTAGCACCTTCGCCACTGGAAATAGACATGGCACAATTCGCCTATGGAATGCAACTATGGAACATAAGTTTGCAGATTGGGGTAATCATGTGCAGGGCCAAGATATTTTGGCATTGGCATTCTCGCCGGATAAAAAAATACTTGCAAGTGGAAGAAAAGACAAGACAGTGTGGTTGTGGAATACCGAGGAACGCGCCAAAATTGCTACACTCGAGGGGCATGAAGCGTCGGTCACTGCAGTGGCATTCCCACCGGATGGAAAGATATTCGCTACAGGAGACGCAGGTAAAGTTATCAAACTCTGGGATGTGAACACGCAACGCGAACACGCGACACTGATAGGACATACAAACGGTATTAGTGCGCTAACTTTCACGTCCGATGGAAAAACATTGGCAAGTGGCAGCTACGACGGTACCATCCGGTTCTGGAATCCTGACACTGGGCAAGTACACCTTACCTTTACCACGGGACACACAGAGCAGATTAAAGCCGTTGCTTTTGCTGAAAATGGAACTACACTCGCAACCGCCGCGTTCACAGGCGTTGTCGAAGTATGGAACCTAAAAACAGGACAAGAATTAATGACCTTCACCGAAGCAAAAAATGATTTGGCTAGAGCCGTTGCGTTTTCACACGATGCCACGCGCTTTGCCAGTCAAGGCGATAGTGGCACAATTGTGTTTGATTTGTTCGGTGCAGGATACTACGCAATCGGAGGTCTCGGTAACATTGAATTGTGGGACATAACCACTGGTGAACAGATTCCCGTACCCTGGCAGGATATTGAGGGTTACGCGAACGCATTGGCATTTTCACCTGATAACAAGATACTTGCTGCTAACATACCTTGTGAAAATAATATCCGTGCGTGGGATATAACCACTGGGCTTGAACTGTTCAACTTTAACGCAGTAGAGCCGTTCGGAAGAAAGTTGGTGTTCTCACACGATGGAACGCTGCTCGCTACGAATGGAACTCATGTGCAAACACGGATATGGGATGTTAGCACGCAGCGCGATATTACACCCCCCAATATTATGAATGCCAGCGCATTGGCATTCTCACCGGATGGGAAAACCTTTGCTTATGGACATCCAAACGGCATTGTCTTGTCAGATATAACGACAACGGGTATACAAGAACGCGGTCGAATTTCTAACCATCGAGGATTCAGCAGTGTGTTGACCTTCTCACCGGATGGGAAAATCATTCTCGACACGCAATCAATAATAAGTCGGCAACCCCTTATCCAATTATGGGACGTGGATACCGGCAGTGACCTGGGAACCCTTTCTGGGCACACGGAAGGAATAGAAACGTTGGTGTTTTCACACGATGGGAAAACCCTTGCAAGCAGTAGTTTGGATGGTACAGTACTGCTCTGGGATTGGGATAAAATCTCTGCCAAGATAGCAACGGATAACATGGGTAAAGAATTTCAGCGTAACTTGGAACCGCCGCAAATCCCCATAGAATATGCAGGAAAAGCAGAAGAAGCGGAAGCAGTCATAAACTGGTTAAAGAAGCACAACTATCGGGTTAATAAACATAATAACAGATACACGCTCACAGGTACTAATAGCAGTTCCTCCACGTCAGGCGGTGGCACAATAGGTTCAGGCGATGTTAATATCAAAATCGATAAGGATGGTATTCTCCGCGTTCGTGTCCAAGGCGTTGGATCAGCGACCTTTACACTTGACAAGGAGGATAACCTCCAGTTCCACAGTCTGCCGGATCCTGACTGATAAGATTTACTCGCCCAATGGCAGAAAGGAGCAAATACCATGAAAATCAAACACCTTTCTCTCATCACTTTTCTCTTGGCTGCTGCGATGCTCTCAAATAGTTTCGCGCAAAACAACACAAAAATCGGATTACCTGAAGGGGCAACCGCACGCCTTGGAAAAGGCGGTATCAATCTGATACGGTTTTCGCCCGATGGGACCCGTCTTGCAGTCGGAACAGATGTTGGGGTGTGGCTATACGATGTGCCCAATGGCAAAGAAACTGCACTGTTTACGGGAGAGAGAGGACAAGTCAACGCGCTCGCGTTCTCAACAGATGGAAAAATCCTCGCAAGTGGTGGGTTTATGAATCCTGTCATCCAGTTGTGGGATCTGGATACCGATAGTCAACTCTCAACACTCATATTACCTAAAGAAATACGCTCAATATCAACGCTGACATTCGCTAAAGATAACACAATACTTATCAGTCTGGATCAATCTCGTGAAATTGCGCATTGGGACGTTAACACTGGTAGAAAATTAGAGAATACAATCAGCGTTGATATATACAAGGCAGCGGCATTCTCTCAAGATGGTGGTGCCTTTGCAACTGGGGATAAAGACGGCATCATCCGATTATGGGATGCGACGACGAACCGCCGATGGGCAACCTTTTCAGAACCCTTCAATCAAGCCGAAAGACTGGACATTCGGGCATTAGCCTTCTCACCGAATAAGAAAATACTCGCAAGCGCGGGTGAGGATGAGATAGTACGCTTGTGGGATACTGAAAATCGTATCAAGCTTGGTGCGCTTAAAGGGCATGAAAACTGGATTACTGCTATTGCATTCTCCGCTGATGGAAAGACGCTTGCCAGCGGAGACGTAAACAAAATAATCAAATTGTGGGATGTTAGCACTGGACGTGAACGTGTTACACTCAGAGGACACACAAGTACTATCAACGCTTTAGCCTTCGCGCCCGAAGGAACGCCTCTTTATGGTGCATGTCTTGCCAGTGGAAGTGCCGACGGTACCATCCGATTCTGGAATCCTGACACCGGAGAAGAACTCGCTATCTTTGCTACAGAATATACCGAGTGGGTAAACGCTCTCACTTTTACTGAGGATGGAACGACACTCGCAAGTGCTGACTTTAACAGTACGGTTAAAGTCTGGAATCTAAGCACCATGCAAACAGTGGACACCTTCACTATAGGACAAGGGAGTGCGACTGAGTCAATCACGTTTTCACCTGATGTCAAGCATGTTGTTAGTCTAAACAGAGACAGTCTAATGGTTGCATTCAATCCGTATAATTTTGAGGACATTCGCGTTTCCCAAGGCCGCAGTTGGATACAATTATGGGAATTAGCCACTAATGAAGAAATTCATGGACCTTGGCGAGACATGAATGTAAACAACAGCCAAGAAATGGCCGCACTCTCACCGCACGGTATACTCGCAGTGAGTAGTGGAGAAGAAATCCGGGCGTGGCATATTAACACCGGACTTGAACTGTTTCGTTTTAACACAGAAAAATGGATACCCAGGGGGAGAATGGTTTTCTCATCCGACGGCACTAAACTTGCCCTGATAAGTCCTTTCAGTACTGCGAAGGTATGGGATGTTACCACACAGCAAGAAATCATGTCCTCCAACATCATGTTAACGCGTAAGTTGGCATTTTCACCGGACAATGCTACCCTTGCTTTAGGAGGAACGGAGGACATCTACTTATGGAAATTGGATACACCAGCAAAAGATGAACCCAAAGTAATCCCCAGCAATTTGCATCTCTTTTGGGAGGCATTGACCTTCTCGCCTGATGGATCCATTCTCATTGCCTCTGGAAAGGCAGATCGGGATATTCTAATTAAATTATGGGATGTGGAAACGGGTAATCAAGTGGTAACTCTCACTGGACATACGGAAACCGTAACAACACTGGTGTTCTCACACGACGGAAAGACGCTTGCCAGTGGGAGTGAGGATGGCACAGTACTTCTCTGGGATTGGAACAAAGTCATCCATGAGAGGGCACCAAAGAACAAATAGTGAAGGGAGCGAACAGTCGGGGATTGGGTTGAAATATTCGCCAGCGCACATTCTAATTTAAGAAGAAGGTAGCACACATGGCATTGAGCGATTTCAAAACAATTCCTGAGGTCCTTGAGAAATTCAGAATCATATACACTGTAAAAGATTTCGTCCGAATTGAAGAAATTCCAGGTACGCCCTCCGAACAATTTCTGCAAGAATTTGAATTTTGTATACAGAATATCGATGTTTTTGCATCAGAGGCAGCCCGCTGTGAAGCAATTATATTTCCTGTTTTGAAAGAGATATACAAACCCTATGCCGACAACTACGCCCTCTAGATAAAGAAAGCCATCGCTTACGACGAAACGCTCAACGGAACGCCTGATTATCTTATCTCCACAAGATCCGAATTGGGCCTCCCCGTTGTCGGAACACCCATGATAATTCTTGTCGAAGCGAAAAAGAACGATTTCGAGCAATGCTGGGGACAGGGTCTATCCGAACTGGTAGCCGCCCAAAAAATAAATGAGGATACCGATTTTCCTGTCTACGGCATCGTGAGCGACGACACGTTATGGCAATTCGGACAACTTGTCGGGAACACCTTCACCCGAAACAGAACAAGCGTGACGATGGATAATTTGCCTATCCTCTTCGGAGCCATCGATGCTGTCTTCAAAGCAAGCACTGAAGCACGGGCAAAATCAACTAATAGATAAGACACGCCCCACCGGCACAGACGCTTCCAGACTTCTGCGTTACATCACCCGCGACATTGTCCGCCTCGCCTGCCTCAAACTCGGCAACAAGCGACATCGCTTTCTCGGTCGGTTCCGATACGCTTAATTGAAGTGTGTCGCTCTGCGTGAAAGTCACAGTACATCCTGAAAAGACAACAGCAACACAGAGAAAACAGAACAGTAAAAAGAGAGAAATGTGTTTGTGTTTCATCATTATACCTCAACTTGCCGAAGATCTGCTTGATCAAGTGTATTTGTGCCGATCCCCAGACCGCTTGCCGTATTGATATGGTTGGCGAATTTAGAGACAGAATCTAAATCCATCTCCTCGCGTTTCTGGTTAACCGTCTGGAGGACCAACACATCAAGAATAACAGGGTCAGCACTGATAAAGAGACTACCGTATTGCCATGTGCTTTCGGCATGATATGTCGGACCTCTGTCGAATGAAGCCAGCAACCCATCAACGATATTGAGGGTCAATTTATCCTTCAGTACCTTATGCTCCAGAATCTCACCGATAGCCGGATTGCAATAGATCGGTTTTCCGTGGAACCGGCGGGTGTTATCAACGCTCCCGAAAGCGAGGTTCTTTAGGCATCCGCTCACCCCTGCCATCGCATGGTGTTTCAAAACTGGGACGTTGATGATCACATCAACCTGCTCGGTTACGATCCGGGAGTACCGCGAGCGGGTGCTTTCATTTTCTCGACGTGCAATACTATCCTTCTCGCTCTCATAGTACACCTCATCGTCATATCCAATGCCTTCTGTGTCGGAGGCAATAGTTCGCACATCGGTTTCATCCGTGTTAATCGGATAACCGGCGTTCAAGAGATGTTCCTCAAATCGGTCCCAGATAACAATCTGTTTCCGAAGCACGCCAGCCCCGTATAACCCCTCAACGATTTTATCAACAATAATAGAATGGGTGCTAAGTTCCGGTCCCGCAAGCGGGTTGATTTTTATACCCACAACATCATCCGGTAGTACAATATCTCGCCATGCCTCTTTCGCGGAGGAACGTCCTGTCAACTTCATCATCGCCTGATCCAGCAGGTCGCTCACGGCAGCTTCATTGAGTTGATCGTTCTCCCAAACCTGTTTACCGGTAGCCTCAACGACAGGTGTGAGGGATGCTGTTTCTGTGGTCTCATGTTGTAAGTGCCCGCTACTTAACTGTGCCAACGCTGGAAGTGTACTAAGGGCACCCCCGATCCCGCCGACGCTGGCAGCCAGTCGGGTTAAGAACGCCCGACGATCAAGCGTGTCCCGATGATGCGCCATCTCCTGGCTGTCAGCGATAATGTTTGCTATGATTCTGTCGTGAGGTTTCATCAGAGTTTCCCGAGTTCTGCAAGTATTGTCGCTGGCGGGACACGCCCGCCCAATCGGACATCAACGAATTTCCATCGGATCGTGCCATCTCTCGATATCACATAAGTTGTCGGCCGCGCGATTCTATTATTAAAGGGGTCTACGACATTATACGCCTCGACGCTTGCCAATTTAGGATCCGCAAGGACAGGGAACTTGAGTCCATGATTTTGGACTGTCTGTTTTGTTGCTGCTTCGCCATCGGAACTAATAGTAATGAGTTCGCCCCCCGCGGCTTGAATTTGGGCGTAGTTTTGCTGCAACTCACCGAGCTGCGCTCTGCAAAACGGTCACCAGCCGCCGCGGTAAAAGATAAGAACGACGTTTGTGTCGGATACATAATCAGCGAGCGCGTGCAACTTGCCGTTGCTATCTGGTAATTCAAAATCTGGGGCTTGGCTGCCAATACTCAACCCCTGACCCGGATCCAATTTTTCTGGCTCCAGCAGCGGCATGAGTTCAACTTTCAACGCTAATGTCTCTGCCGCTGGTATCGGATGGACTGCCACGTCTTTGTCTTCGTAACCGGCGTGAGCGATCGTCAAAGTCATAGATTGCTGCACGGGAAGATTTTCAAAGGTGAAAACACCCGCCGCTGTTGTTAAGGTTTCATGGACGTTCCCAGCGTTATCCATGAGTTGGAGACTGACACCCCCAAGCACTTCACCCGTCGTCTCGTTTGTTAAAACCCCGCGCAGGTGCGAGACAGGTGTTTCCAACACCACAAGCGTCACTTTATCAAGTGTCACGCGCTGGTCTGGAATGACGGTAACGTTCAACTCAAAGGTTTGGTATCCCTTAGCCGAAATTTGGACCGTGTAATCCCCCGGTTCAGTATCTTTAAGTTGATAATTTCCGATCCTCTGCTGTGTAGAGGTGTGGATGTTGGCATTCGTCGTCGTTTTCACCGCCGCCCCATGCATGCCAAATTCAGCTTGCCCAAGGATCTGCCCGGCTTTCAACAAACGCATGTAGATAGTTACATCCTCGATTAATTCAATATTACCGGAGAACGAACCTGTCGCAACTGTGTTAACCGGAGGGGTCTCCACAGTTTCCTCAACCGGATTTTCTGTCCCGCAGCCCAGCCCTGTGAATAACAGGAGTGCAAGCGCGAGAAGTGCCAGTATCTGTTTCATTGTTTTTCCTCTGATTATTGCTGTTTGATTCTGCCCCATGTCGTTGTCAGTTTGTTCAACGGTTCAACAGGGGTGACAGCCCCAATACCGTCGTTCATGATTGATTCCATGTCTGCTTCATCTAAAGCGATATTGAAGAGGATAACCTCGTCAATGATACCTGTGGTATAGCGGTCAAAGTGCCGTCCGATGTGGAATACGCCTTCACCGGTGCCGTATCCATCGTCTGTGTTGAAATCGATCTCGCCCTCTTGTACACCATCGACCCACAACGTCGCTTTGCCCGTCTCGGCATCCGCTCTACCGGCAATAAAATGCCAAGTATCGTCAGCGATATCCGATGTGCTGGCTGCCCTGAAGCTAGTACTTGCACTATCCCGCAGGAAGAAGGTTATCTTGTTATCGCCGCCGCCGTTCCAGAGCAAATACCACGGTAACGCTTGTGATGTGTCCTCATAGTTTTTACCAGCAAGTGATCCACCAACTTTACTGCCTTTAAAATGGAGTGTAATGGTGAACGACGTTCCGGCGGTGAACCCGACAGTGTCGGAGTGTGGCACTTCGACCCAATTGTCAGTACCGTTAAATGCAAGTGCTTTGCCGAATTTTCCGTCCACCCATGTAGCACCGTGAATCGCGCCATCGTTTCCGTATTGCGATGAGTCGGTAGCGACTGTACCGCTCCCCTCCTCAAAGAGCCACATTCCGGTAATATTCCCGGGGTTAATATCAGCGAAACTCGGTAGCACAATTAGTAAAAACGCGCCAATAAGACTCGTGAGACCTATCCACTTAGCTTTATAAAACACCACCATTAATTCTCCTTATTTTGATGAAAAATGATTCCACACATCACTGGCGAGGTTGCAAACCTCGCCAGCAAACAGAGTGAATTTACGTCCGTCCTATTGCTGTTTGATTCTGCCCCATGTCGTTGTCAGTTTGTTCAACGGGTCAACAGCGGCGGCAATTTCAACACCGTTATCCATGAGCTCATCCATATCCTCTTCACTCAGGGCGACATTGAAAAGGGCAACATCGTCAATAATGCCTTCCGTATACCGGTCATAGTGCCGTCCAACGTGAAAGACACCGTCACTGGTGCCGTATCCATCTTTTTCGTTGAAATCGACCTCGGTTTCCATCTTACCATCTACCCATATTGAGGCTTTGCCCGTCTCGGCATCCGCTCGTCCGGCAATGAAGTGCCATTTCTCATCGGCAATAGGTGTCGTGCCGTGTGCAGGAAAACTGGTTCCAGCACTATCCCGCAAATAGAGACTCACGGTATTTTTGGAACCGTCGTCCCAAAGCAGATACCACGGCGTAGCCTGCGATGTATCCTCATAGTTTTTGCCGACGAGTGAACCGCCAACCTTACTGCCTTTGAAATAGCAAGTGATTGTGAACGATACACCCGCCTTAAACCCGACAGTGTTGGAGTGCGGCACTTCAACCCAATTGCTTACACCATCAAATTCAAGGGCTTTACCGAACTTGCCATCAACCCACTTCGCGCCGTGGATTTCACCGTCGTTCCCATTTCCTGATGCATCTGTAGCACTACCCCCGTTCCCTTCGTCAAACAGCCACATCCCCGTGATATTCTCAGGATCAATTTTGGCGAGACTCGGGAGCGTTATCAGCAAAAAGATACCCATCAGTGCCACAAAACTGATGCTTACATTCTTAGATACGTACATGCAATGTCTCCTTTAAAAATACAGAACAAAATTGTTCTGAGGTTACGACTTCAATCTTACAACCCTCAAACATCTCCTATGTTATAGTATACCACCAATGATATCGTCATGTCAAATAGAAACATAGCAGAAAAATCTCTTGACATTCTCTGACATTCTGTGTAACCTATTCTCGTAAAGCCCATCATGATTGAAACACATGTCGAAGTGATACCCACCTGACTTCCACTGATAAGGGGGAGGGCTTCAAGGGGGTTGGTTTTCGGTGTAGGTCGGGTAGAGTGCTGCGAAACCCGACAGAACACGTGCCGTTTTTTTTTGCGGCGGGGCAGCTGCCAAACTCGTAGGGACAGGGTTTCCTCGCCCAGCATTGCCTGTAAAATATGTAAATAAAAACGCAATCCACGACAGAATATAGGAAATAACGGATGACACAAAAAAGAAGACATCCGCACGGAAAAATGGAAATCGAGGCGTGTTCACTGAAAATGCAGGAGCATATCCAGCAACTCGGTATCTCCTCAGTCGCGGATTACAAGCGGTGGTGCCGCGCCCACAATTTTAGTCAGGGGTTAGATAAAAGCCCGCGCCAACGCCAAGACGAACGCTATGCTGTAACGCGTACCCAAGCCTCCAAAATGATGGCGAAAGAGAAGAAAGACCGCAACCTCATCGAAATTCTTCCGAGAATATACAACCAAGAAATACGGTTAGAAGAATTACAGAACGCCGTCACCAGAGCCATCTCGAATGCCTTTGAGGCAAGCACGGCTCCGAGAATACTCTTGAACCTTCTCCTGTACCTCGAAGCCAACTCAGACCTGTTAAAAGAGGCTACCTATATTCAAGCCATTTCCGCACTCGCAAACCATCACGAAAGTTGGATACGACCGCTCACGAAATGGAAAGTCAGAAAACATAACCGCGACCGGCAATTTTCTGAACTCGTCCGCCATCTGCTCGCGGCTTATGAAATTCCGCTTTTCATGGATAGTGTCTGGTTTAATGGAAATGTAACGCACCAAAACTGGTTCAAACACATCGGCACCGGTCAAAATATCCGAACCGCACCGGATATCCCGATACCGCTCACGAAAAAGATGGCGCACCACTTTCTGAGGGCACCGAAGCATTACACCGTCGAAGAAGCACTCCGTTGGGGACAAGTCTACGCCCTCGGGGGCGACAGGTACCTGGTCGACGCGCTCCGGCAAACACGATTGGCCCGAACTTTTAACAACGACGATTTCTGGCTGAATGTGATCCGCTTCTTTATTGCGAATCCGATGCTGGATGTTAGTCATGTGCAGCCAATTATTGATTACATCTGGCATCAGAGATACGAGAACCGGCGCGTTTTCGTCGAGAGAGGCGTTGCAAGAGAAATTGGCCCCGCGCAACCGAACTTCAGTATGCGCGGAAGAACGCCTGAAACGCTGCTCCGCCAAGTTGAGGCATGGCACGGCGAACTCGGCAGAGAATCGAAAAGTCGGGAACTTGAATGGATGTCCTCACAGATCGGTGAATTCCATTCCCTGGAGGGGAATAAGCAGGGGCGCAACATGAAATTCTGGTCTATTCGAGAGCTGCTCAGCAGCGACGAACTCATTGACGAAGGACGGGCACTGCAGCACTGTGTACAAACTTACGCGAGATCCTGTCATACCGGGCGGTCCTCCATTTGGAGCATGGAGATTGAAGACGAAAACGGATGCCGCAAAATTTTGACAATTGAAGTCACGCCCCGCGAAAAGATTATCCGTCAGGTGCGCGGCAGACGCAATCGGCTACCAACCCCAAGAGAGAAAGAACTCTTACGCAGATGGGCAGTACAAGAGGGATTACAACTCGCCGGATACATATAGGCGTAGACAGAGGGCATCAGTCCCCCCTGCTTGCGGGGCGGGGTTTTGCTGAGGTGTTTCTTCGAGGGGGTAGAAAATTCCCTTCACTTTTATTTCCAAATAGGGCCCTAATTCATACCCCTATTTGACCCCACACCCCACATATCCACTTGCATTCCCCGCAAAAAGTAGGTATAATTAACAATATAAGTGCAAGCAGAAGCCCAGTGGTGGAAGACCATGCAAAGTATTTGCGTGAATCCAGCTGTAAACTGGCTGTTAGGAAGTCTTTTGGGTTTTGCACTCCATTTTTCATCAAGACGTTGTTTCTGCGCGCCTGCGCGTTGAATCCATTGCCTCTTTACGTAGGAAGGACAATACACTCATGCCCGAATCAAACCTAACTACTGAAGCACTCAATACCCTCCGCGAAAAACTTCGCGAGATGTTTCACTTCGCACACAACGATCTCGACTTCGGTATCTTCCGCATCCTCAAGATTAAGCGCGATGAGGTCAATCAATTCATCGACGAAAAACTACCCAGCATCGTGGACGAGGCACTCACTGAAGTCTCAGGCGCGCTGTACGAGAGTCAACTCACAGAAGTCAAAGCATACGTAGAGGAAGAAGGGGGACGTAAGCAGAGAGAATTGCTCGAAAATATCGCTGAGAACCGTGAAGAACTTATAGATTTTCTCAAAGAGGAAGCACGAGAAGACTTGACCGATCCACTGCAAACCAACCTCGATGATCTTAAGGCACACCTCGCTTTCCGGGTCTATAATCACATCCACAGTTTCTTTGAGGGTTACTACCGAGATGGCGACTTCGGCTACAACGATAGAAGCACCGCACACTATAAAGTGGACTACCCAGACGAAGCAGACTATAACGGGACAGATACCCTCTTTCACTATAAATGCCGAGACAGTTATTATGTCAAAACCGCAACAGGTTTCAACAGTGTCGCCTTTGAGGTTGAAGGTAAACGGATTGAGTATCGGTTAGAGGGAAAGGCAAGTTCGAATATCGCACAGAACAGCAACCCCGACGATTTCAAACACTATCGTTTGGATAGGATCGAACCGCCGAAGCCTGACGATACTGAGCCAACATGGCGCGTCATCCTGCACTTGGCAGAGACTTCAACGCCGAAAGTGGAGATCTACACGGAAATGAACGCCCAAATTTTCGGTGAAACAGACGATATAGGCATCTACCTCCACGAAAGTGCCAAGAAAGGTGCGGAACTCGGTAAACCGATTTTTAAAGACCTCGCGAACACTTACGACAAGGTGCAAGGCGGCAAATTACAAGGCGTGAAGGCACTCCGTGTGAACATCTCTGACTATGCG
>RKRO01000289.1 GCA_007571355.1 Candidatus Poribacteria bacterium
CCGCAGAGTTACAACTTCGCATACTAAACTCCTTGTGTTGCAGATAATCCGTTACGGGTATTTTTCTTTGACATAAATTGTTAAGTCGTGGTATGATATAAAATAGAATGAAGTACCTAAGAGACTTCAGTTCACGGTTCTATTAAGCGTATTATGTGTACCTAAAACGGAGGGCGTACTCGCAAGCCCATTCAAGAAGTAAGGAGGTTGGCGTTGATGCCATACTCAAACGGTAGGTTTCAACGCTGTGAAGTTTGATGAAACAGAGAAAGCGAATACTATCTATTTTCGGAGTCTTGCTGCTGCTCTCTCTCTCGCCTTTCGCACTCGCGCAAAAATCGTGGGAAACGGTCAGCGAATCCAAGTGGCAAGCTTCCTTCTGGGATGTCTTTTTTGTTGATGCACAACACGGATGGATTGTCGGTAGCAGTGCAACAATCCTACATACCAATGATGGTGGTGAAACATGGAACCAGCAACCGCTCCCGCTTGAAGTTGAATTAAAGAAAGTCCGGTTTATTGACCCACAAACTGGTTGGGCAGTCGGCGACAACGGCACAGTCCTGAAGACAACAGACGGTGGACAGACGTGGATGAAGAAGAATACGGGGACGAACACTTCCTTGTTAGCTGTCTCTTTCGTAGATGAAAAACACGGTTGGGCAAGTGGAGACGGCGGATTCATTATGGGGACGAAAAACGGTGGCACCACGTGGGCACAACAAGCCATTGATACCAACAACACAATTGAAGGTATCGACTTCGTCAGCCCCGAAGTCGGTTGGGCAGCAGGCGGCGGTGGAACCATCCTTCATACCAGCAACGGTGGACAGACATGGGAATTCCAGACCAGTGCAACCGTCAATACGCTCGATGCCATTTCCATGCTAAACGACAAAGTCGGATGGTCGGTCGGTGCAGGGGGTGCTGTCGTCGCAACTGTTGATGGCAAGGAGTGGGTCGTTCAAGAGAGCAGAGTCCCGAACTCTAACGGAATGCCCGAACCAATTTGGGATGTCCATTTCGCTGATAAAAATATTGGCATCGCCGCCGCCGAATTCGGTGTCATCCTTCGCACAACCGATGGTGGGACAACATGGGCACCCCTCGAACCGAGACCCGTTGCCGCGCGACTCCAAGGCATTCACATGCTCAGCGCAACAGAAGCATGGATCGTCGGCGATAAGGCAACCATCCTCCATACCACAGATGGGGGCGAAACATGGGACATCGTCTCAAGCACAAGCGAACTTCGTGCCGCCTATTTTCATAACGACACGCTCGGGTGGGCAGTCGGGCTTGCAGGAAGCGTCTTACATACCAATGACGGGGGCGACACATGGAAACCACAAAACAGTGGAAACGTCTTTGAACTCTTCGGTGTCGGATTCGTTGACGAAAACAGTGGTTATATCGTCGGAAGCAACGCAGCACTCGCTGAAACAAAAGACGGGGGCATGACTTGGAGTGCCGTCAGTGACGCACGCGATGAAGGCCACGGCACAGTCAAACGGATTCAATTTAATGACCCCATGACAAGCTGGAAGAGTGCTATGGGCTCCTACGCTATGAGCTTCGGCACCGCAACACACGCATGGGCAGTCGGTGAAACCGGAAGAATCATGCACACCAGCGATGCGGGTGAGACATGGATCGGACAAGACTGCGACCCGATGATGACTGGCGCAGGCTTTAATAACCTTTACGGCGTTCACTTCATAAGTGATAAAGTCGGTTGGGTCGTCGGAGATGCCGGAACCATCGCAAAAACAGCCGATGGTGGCCTGAGTTGGACACCTATATTACAAGGGCCACGATGGAACGATATCCACGCCGTAGACGAACAGAACGCTTGGGTCGCTGGTGAACTCGGCTCCATTATGGTCACCACGGACGGCGGGAACACATGGATTGATCAGAACGTGCCAACCGATGTGAACCTCAATGCTATTCTTTTCCGAAATGCCAAAGAAGGTTGGGCAGTCGGCGACAATGGCGTTATCCTTTATACAACCGATGGCGGTGTCACATGGCTACTCCAGCAGTCGCCTACCGCAAACAATCTGCGTGACCTCGTTCAAACACCGAGTGGTCAACTCTGGGCAATCGGCGACGCTACAACCATTATTCGGTATTAAATGCGGTTTATATAGAAATGGGTGCGTAAGAATTATTCACTCATTTCTACTATCTCACGTTTACAATCTGTCTCCACATACGCCAGAATTTGCGAAAGGGGTCGCCAGAAACAATACCACAGAACAGTCTGAGTTGGAAAGATGGATGAAAGTTGAACAACTCCACGGGCCTAAAGTAAAATCCTTTCAGGTACTTGAGTTAGAATACCTTTTACAGGAAGATTCGCCTGAAATCTTCTCCACCTTCGGTTTACAAAAAGGTGGACAGATCATTGTTACGCAGGCACCAGCAAGGCTTGATATTATGGGCGGTGTCGCGGATTACTGCGGCGCGAATGTCTTTGAGATGACGCTTGACCGCGCCGCAATCGCCGCCTGCCAAGCCAGAGAAGACAGAAACCTTTGCGCAATTACATTTCGCGCCGGAAGTCAATTTAAACCCAACTTTCACCTTTCGCTTGATAACTTCTATACCGATGGCACTCTCAAAACTTATACAGAGATCGGAAAACACTTTAATCAAGAACCGAGCACCGCATGGGCAAGCTACATACTCGGCGCGTTCTATGTCCTCCTCAAGGAAGCGAAGATTGACCAATTTCCTCACGGGGCCACTATAGTCATCAAAAGCGATATTCCTATAGGTGGCGGTATCGCTTCATCTGCCGCTATTGAAGTCGCAACGTTGATGGCACTTAACCGACTCTATAACTTACAACTGAACGCAATAGAGATAGCACGCCTTGCACAAATCGTCGAAAATCGGATGGCTGGTGCCCCGTGTGGAATCATGGACCAGGTGACTGCCGTCGCTGGAACTTCAACAAAAATTCTCTCGATCCTTTGTCAACCAGACAAGATCCTCGAATTTATTTCATGTCCCTTAAACGTCAGTTTCATCGGTATCCATACAAAAGTCCGACGGAGCACGTCAAGCACCGCTTACATTGATACACGCGTCGGGGCTTTCATGGGATTGACGATATTAAAGAACGCTTTCGCTTCGGAAGTCGAATCGGCTTCTAAGGAAAATAATCGTGCCCGAAATATCTCGGAGGCATTAGCAGATAACTACTTGTGCAACATCTCCACAGACGAATTTCGTGAACAGTGCGAACAGTTGTTACCTGAAGAGATGCTTGGTGAAGAATTTCTTGAAAAATATGGTGAAACCGTTGATACCACGACACAGGTGGAACCGAGGAAATTATATCGCGTGAGAAGCCGTGTCGAGCACATGGTTTACGAGAACGCACGTACCAAGCGATTTATCGCCATTATAAAAAGGGTTGACAGCGACCCTGAGCATATCCAAGACCATCTCAAGGAAGCAGGGAAACTTATGTATGAATCCAACACAAGTTACCGAGACCTTGCAGGGCTCGGTTCACCCGAAGTTGATGGACTTATCCGTATCGCTCAAAAAATCGGAGAACATGGTGGTATCTACGGAGCTAAGATTACGGGTGGTGGCGGCGGCGGTACTGTCGCATTGCTCTGCCACGGTAGCGTCGAAAATTCGCTGACGCAAGTCCTCGCTGCTTATAAACTCGCTTGGGGGATTGATGGTGAACTTATCAGAGGTAACGCAGCTGGCGCGTTTGAGTTCGGGCACATTCTATGGGAATTGAAGGAGAGCAAACCGCCAACACACTTCTAACGAACGGCTGTCAGCACTCAGGGCGGTAACTACGTAACCTTTGGGCTTTCCGGTACCACTCTGGTGTATAAATGAGTTATTGCTATAAGGAACATATTTAGGAACCAGAAACCTCCCGATGACTGACCGCTGATAGCCGCCTGTTAAAAAGAAAGCGAAAACAGACTGTGCAAAATCTAAACGAGCAAGACCAACGCCGTGAATCCGGTGTCACTTGGCGTGCCATACTCATTGCTATCTTTCTAATCCCGCCTAATGTTTTTTGGGTCATTGAGGTCGAGTGCGTCTGGCACTCCGGACACCCAACGACTATCTCCCTCTTTTGGAATGTCGTTCTCAATATCTTCTTCCTCATCTTGATCAACCTTTTCCTCAAGCGGACCGCACCGCGAGCAGCATTAACGCAAGGCGAAATGATTACTATCTACGCCATGCTCTCTATCGCATCAGGCTTGGCTGGACACGATACGCTCGCTTTAACGATTCCAGCACTCCCGCACGCATTCTGGTTCGCAACGATTGAAAACGACTGGGCGGACATGTTCCATAGTTATATTCCACAGCATCTCGTCGTCGCAGATAAAGAGATTATTCGTGGATTTTACGAAGGTAACACCCCGTTTTACAACGCTAAAATCGGCGGGGCGTGGATAAAGCCAACCTTGTGGTGGACATCTTTCATTCTTGCACTCGGCATTATCATGATCTGCCTGAATGTCCTTATTCGGAAGCAGTGGACAGAACACGAGAAACTGGCGTATCCCATTATCCAACTCCCAATGGCAATTACCGAAGCCGGCGGAACTGCGCAGCTTTTCCGAAATCGGATCCTCTGGTACGGGTTCATCGCTGCAGCACTCCTGAACGTTTGGCACGGATTGGCACACTTCTTCCCAGTGCTCCCCGACTTCAGTGTCCGACACAACGCACGCAACTGGGGAACATTCTTCACAGAAAAACCGTGGAATGCTGTCGGCAACATCCCTGTACCCCTCTACCCGTTTGTCATCGGTTTGGGTTTCCTGTTACCCCTTGACCTCTCTTTTTCGCTCTGGTTCTTCTATCTCTTTGAAAAGGTACAGCGGGTCTTCGGCAGCGCAGTCGGGATCCCGGCACCCTTCCCTTATGGAAGTGAACAGTCAATCGGCGGTTGGATGGCGGTCTTTGTCATCGCCTTACTTGTGACCCGCAGACACCTCGTAAATGTTGTCCGCACTGTTTTAGGCATGTCCGGCGGTATCGACGACTCCCAAGAACCCATCCGCTACCGGACAGCACTCCTGCTCATTGTTCTCGCCAGTCTCTACATTATCTGGTTTTGTCTACACGCCGGTATGACGCTCCCGATCATTCTTCCGTTCTTCGCGTTTTTCTATGCCATCTCGTTAGCAATTACACGTGTCCGCGCAGAACTCGGCCCACCCGCACATGAAATGGCAGGAATGTGTAACGCGCAACAGTTCTTAATCAATATTCTCGGCACACGACGCATCGGTCCCAATAACCTGACGGTCTTTCCATACTTCTGGTTCTTCAGTGGGCGCGGCTACCGCGAACACATCATGCCACATCAACTTGAAGCCTTCAAGATGGCAGAACGCGCAAATATGAACACAAAACGGCTCGTTCTGGCGATGGTTATTGCTCTCGTTCTCGGCTCCCTCGCTTCCTTCTGGGCAACGCTGAGCGAACTGTATCGTCTCGGCGGCGCAGTCACGGGCGCGGGAGGAGGCATTGGCCCCTCCGTCGGACATATCGGTCAATTCGGATGGCTTGCAGGACTGTTCGCTTTCCCGCGCGATCCAGACATCCCCGCAATGGGATTTATGGCAGGCGGTATGGGATTCACCTTCCTACTGATGTTCATGCGGATGCGCTTCATCTGGTGGCCACTACACCCGGCAGGATACCCAATCTCAATGACATTCGGGGTCGGCTATTTCTGGAGTTGCCTCGTTATTAGTAGTGTCCTCAAATGGTTTGCGCTCCGGTTCGGCGGACCGAGCACCTATCGAACGATGGTTTTCTTCTTCTTTGGTGTTATCCTCGGCGAATACTGCGTAGGCGCATTTTGGAGTGTACTGAGCGTCATTATCCGCGAACCGATCTACGACTTTGCACCAGGTTAAATCACTTTTTGGGTATAATTTTCTGCCACTGTTAAGGGAGCCTAATTAAAAACGCCAGTTTGATTAATCATTTTGGCTGTGTTGCGGGTTCTATTTTCGCAGCACAGAAGCGTGAATTGTAGCACAAACTTCATAGTTTGTGCAGGAGAGCCCCTCAATTAACAGCGGACGTTACATACGTCCAACATTTATCAAA
>RKRO01000075.1 GCA_007571355.1 Candidatus Poribacteria bacterium
TGGCACTTAAACATAGTCACCATAAGGGTTCGTTGGCACTTTTTTTCGCAATTAAAATTTTGCGGTAGGTGTAACATTTTTGTCTGAATTGTGGGTTATCGCGGGTGACATGGGTTTTATGGGGTGAAGGCACAATCTAACAGCTTATGCTACAAGGGATTTTACGCTCTGCCCTAGTAAGCGGAGAAGAGACACAGCCTAACAGATTATACTACAAGGGATTTCTGCTTAAAAATGTTACACGTAGTGTAACATTTGGATGTCGTTGTGAATGTGGCGAAAACATCGTCACTGTAAGGGTTCATTGGCATTTTTGTGAGGATTTTCCGCGGTAAAAAAATAATTTTGTGGTAGGTGTAACATTTTTATGTAAGGTGTTTATGAACATGAGTCGTTTGAAAGGTGAGGCTATGGGTTTTGCTTCAGGAACGATGCTGTCTGTGTTGAATAGATGTCATCTGTGTTTTTGATGAGCTCCTTTTCTTGTATGAATTGATAGTCGCGTTCCGAATGTTGTTTTCCCACCCTTGTGTCTAGCACCAAATAATGTCTAGCACCAAATAATGACGACGGTTTTAGTTCGGACGGTGTCGCGGTTTCTACTTCATCTATAGCCGCACAAAATATTCCATTGGAAGGCAGCATTCTTTGTGAAGTCGAAATTAGGTCTGCCATTAAGGTAAGCCATGATGAATATTTGTAATTATTTTCTACAGAATTGGAGAACCTTCAGTATTACACAATAAGTAGTTTTGGGCCTGGTTAAATTTAGTATAACAACTTATTTCCGTTCTAAATTGTTCATAAGATCGTATAAATCCTTTCTCTGAGTCTGTCTTGTTTCTAAAATTTTACGCATTTGGGTAGCAATTTCTTTTTGTTTCTTCTCACTTGGATATGGAATAGGTATATCTCTAAGCCTATCAATAGTGATTGATCCGAGAGTAACTTGAATAATGGAACTTGCAGCAATGAAATCCTGCGTCTTTCTTAAGGCATATAAGAGAAAATGGGGGTCAAGCAAGCTTGAATTTAAAACTCTAATTTTGTAGAAATGCCCTTGAACGACAATATCTAAATCTTCTTTTTTTATCATTACAGTTTCACCTATCCTATGCCCGCCATCTTTAACCATTAGAATATCTAAAATCTCTAAATTCTGCTTTGATCGTTCACGTTGAAATATGGATAAAGGCACTTTGTGGTGTGATGGGCGAAGTTCCATTATACCTAAATCGGAAGTTCTGATATAAGGTATCTCTCCATTTTCGTCATCATACTCATGTTGCTTAACGCCGCAAGGCATGGTCTTTAGGGATATGATACCTTGTTTTTCTAAATCTCCGAGTGTTTTTGTTACCGACCCGAGTTGATCCTCAAGTTGATATATTCTCGGCACAAGTATACCCTGATTCATTACCTCTTGACTTGATACGAGGATACTGACTTTACCTTTCCATTCTCTAAAATTATCAATTTCTGACGGTTTATTCTCCCAGTCATCTAAGGCAGAGGTAAAATCTTCAACTAAAACTTGTTTGTCGTCTCTAACCTCTGCACCTCTTGCGTCATGCCCGCACTTTTTGATAACGCTCATCATAATAGTTTGATTAGGCGTTTTCACCTTTTCTATGAATAGAATACAGGTTTTTGTGCTTGTATGCGGTAAAAACAGTAAGGATGGACAGTCCCAAACGGCTAATATCGTTGTGTTCTCTAATAGCCACTGACGTACATATTCTTGGGTCGGATTACCAAGCACGCTCTCTGGTAGCACAATACACATTTTACCGCCTTCATTCAGCAGATTAACACATAGTTCAAGAAACAAAATTTGTGGGGCAGTCGGTTCGGTTTCTCCAGTTTTGTGCCATTTCTGTGAGCGTTTGTCCTTTATCCATTTGTGTCCAAGGTCATACTGCTCAAGAATATAACGGTGTTTTATCTTGATGTCTGCACCGAAGGGTGGGTTTGTGAAAACAAAATCAAAGCATTTTCTGTCACCTCCCGTATCTGCTAACATAACGCGGGCTTTATCGTCCCACTCATCAAAAGGCTTTAATGAATCTGCATCAACAATAGAAGTTGAACCATCACCTATTAGTGTCATGTATGCCCGTGCAACCTTGACTAAATCTGGTTCTTTGTCAATCCCATAAATGAAAGAAGGCGCGCGTCTACGTGCTTCGTCCCTGCTAAGGGCAGAATCTTTAATCGTATCCCAAACATGTTCTAATGCGTAAATCAGAAAGCCACCAGAGCCACAAGCAGGGTCTATAATCGTGTCTGCATACTGGGGATTAAGCATTTGTACCGCGTTTTTGATTGCGATACGTGGTGTAAAAAATTCACCTTTTTCACCTACAAAATATCTCTCGGCAAATACTTCAAACGCAGCACCAATAACATCACAATCTGTTTCAGAAAGGTTGAGTCGTTCCAGTTCTCCGACTACATAAACAACAGAGTTTGGGTCTAATATAATACCTTCATCTTTCTGAAATATACCTGTACCTTCTAAATCCCTAAATACAGGTTTCCATAATTTATCCTCAATCCGTTGCTTAATTTCAGCACGTGGTTTTTCAGGATTAACTTGAAATATTGGAACGTCAGCGGGCAGTTTTTCGTCGTAAATCTTACAAAACAGAATTTTGGTCATTTCATTACACAACCGAGTTCTGCTCTGTATGTTCGTATTAGAATACAAGTGATAAAGAATACTTTTAAAATGTAGTTTAAGGTTGCGAGCCGGTATCAAATCAGACTTCTTCAGTCGTAAAGATTCGTTAACAGAAACACCATAAGGAGGTATAGCGTGAATACGCTCTATATCACCATCTAACTTTCTTCGATAAAACTGCCGTGCTTCTGCTGTAGCAGCAACACCCCATTCGCACTTAGAACAAACTGCCATATATGAATGCAGTTGTTCTTCTGCTTCGGGCATTGATTTAGATTTTGTTTCTACTAATCCGAGTATGTCTTTGTGTTGATCCATATTCGGTGCTACTATTTTCCGAAAAACGATAATATCGGGTCGGACTTTTCTTGACCCAATGCGGATACGATATTCAATATCTAACCTATCTTTGCTGTATTGCAGTTCCTCTACAAGCCACTTTTCAGTGTCCTGTCTAACGGATTCTTCAGGTCTACTAAAATTAACCGGTTTACCAGTTGCATAATCCTTATTATTCATACAGTCGTCTCCTTATCAAGTGAAAACCTACTAACTAAAAGGGTTCATGGCGATTTTTCAATAATTTTTCAAGCAGGAAACTACTTATTGTGTAGTATTATATGGCGGATCAATATAGATGGCTTTTACGGATTCTCGGTATTTTGTTTTTAGTCCGTGGATGAGCAGGCCGTCTGTCTCGTTATCCAGATCATCGAAATGGGACAGGAGTCGGTCTTTGAAGTCTTCGTTGAAGTGGCAGGTGTCTATAATGAGGTTTGGGTGTTGGTTAAGGAAACTTACCGCCCCTAACCCCTCCGGCAAGCAAGGAGAATCAGTTTCGTGGATAGCAAACAGGGCTTTCCATTCCTCAAGTTGGGTGGTGTTTTGTGCAATTCCGGGGTAGAATTCTTCGGGGATGCGGTCAAGAGTGATGCAATAATCGGGGGCGAGGACGAATTTCTTTTTGAAATAGAGGGGCTTTTGGAAGTCTTCTATGCGTGAGCGGAAGTCTATGATCTGGGTAGCGATTTTATGGACGAGTTGTGCGGTTTCGATCCAATTGTTGCGACTTGCTAAAGTGGAATTTACCCCCCCCCACCTATACTGGTGTTAAGTATAATTGCGTTAAGTGGGACAACTTCGTTTTTCAGGTAGACATCTAACTCGCGGGTGAGGAAGCCGCGCAGGTCTTTGTGGATAAAGAAGTCTGCGGTGTTGCGCCGGGTGCACGGGCGGAGGTGTTTTTTGAGAGTGGTCATCCCCCTACCGCCTTTATCAGGGGGGAAAGAAACCTCAAGCGCGGGCAAGACGTTGTAGTGATTTGTTAATCGCGCCATGATTTCGGATTCGGCGGCATCTGCGCGGAAGAGTTGTTGGAGTAGGGTTTGAAATTTTTGTTGTGAGGTCTGCATGTTTTTTCTTTTCCGACAGGTGCTGAATCGCCCTCCTACGAACAGATATTCGTTTAAAAAATTATACTCTAATTTTGTGCGGCTGTCAAATAAAATTTTTGGGTATGTGCGTATTATCTGTTCCGTTTAGGGACGGTCGTCTTCGCCAGCATGCTGCAAAGGTGCTGAAAAAATAGCCGTCCCTATCTATTTGCGATCGAGTTTTAGCGTGTCACAGCCCCCTCAGAGGCGGAAGCCACAGCGTTCGCATATTTTGCCATGACTCCGCGTGTATAGCGCGGTTCAGGGGGTGTCCACTGCTCAAAACGCCTTTGGATTTCAGCGGCAGAGAGTTGGACATCGAGTCGACGTTCCTTCGCGTCAATCACGATTTCGTCGCCCTCTTGGAGGATGGCGATGGGACCGCCTTTCGCTGCTTCAGGTGCGACGTGGCAGATCATGAAGCCGTGCGTTGCGCCGGAGAACCTGCCGTCGGTTAGGAGTGCGACATCTTCGCTCAATCCTGCCCCGACGATTGCTGCCGTTACACCCAACATCTCACGCATACCGGGGCCGCCGGTGGGGCCTTCATAGCGGATAACGACGACATCCCCCGGTTTGATCTCGCCGCCTTTAATCGCGGCGAAGGTATCCTCTTCACGTTCAAAGATCCGCGCGGGCCCGCGATGGAGGGTTTTGTCCTGTCCGGCTAACTTGATAACGCAGCCATCTGGTGCAAGATTCCCTCTCAAGATAGCGAACCCACCGGTTGGCTTGAGCGGTGCGTCTACGGGTCTGACGACTTGTTGTCCCTCGGTCTCAACAGCTGCGCTTGCCTCCTCGCCGATGGTTTTACCGGTGACAGTGAGTTCATCGGTATGGAGGAGTCCTGCTTCTGCCATGCGTTTTGCTAAGAACGGGATACCGCCTGCTTCATAGAGGTCGTTGGCGACAAATTGTCCGCCGGGTTTAAGATCGGCGAGGACAGGTGTTTTCTGACTAATTGTGTGGAAATCTTCAATTGTTATCGCTACCTGTGCTTCGTGTGCAATAGCGAGGAGATGCAGAATGCCGTTGGTAGAACCAGCAGTAGCGGCGACAGAGGTAATCGCATTCTCAAGCGATTTACGGGTAATAATTTGGCTCGGTCGTCTGTCCGCGGCGAGCATGTCCATAACGAGTTGTCCGGCTCTGTATGCCTCTTCGTCCTTTTCCTCCACAACAGCAGGAACACTTCCGCTTCCCATCGGCGCGATCCCTAACATTTCGACGGCTGTCGCCATTGTATTGGCAGTAAATTGTCCACCGCATGCACCGGGACCGGGGCATCCCTTGCTAATCAGGTCGTCAAGTTCTTCAACGGTAATGGTGCCTTCTGCGTGCTGCCCGACTGCCTCAAATACGTCTTGGATGGTAACATCGCGACCTTGAAATTTGCCCGGCATGATTGAACCGCCGTAGAGGGTGAGCGATGGAATATCTAACCGTGCCAACGCCATAACGGTGCCGGGGACGGTCTTGTCGCATCCGCAGAGCGCGACAACGGCATCGAACATGTTCCCGATAGAAACCAACTCGATCGAATCAGCGATGATCTCTCGACTGATAAGCGAGGTTTTCATGCCTTCGGTGCCCATCGTGATGCCGTCTGAGATGCTGACGGTGTTAAATTCCAAAGGCGTTCCGCCTGCTGCGCGGATACCCGCTTTGACTTTAGCGGCAAGTCTTCTTAAGTGGAAGTTACAGGGCCCGATCTCGATCCAGGTATTGGCAACCCCGATAATCGGTTTGTCAAGGTCTTCAGGGGAAAGCCCACCATCGCCGAACATGAGCATCGTACGTGCGGCGGCGCGGTCGGGGCCGTCGGTAATCGCATAACTTCGGGGTTTCAACTTATTGGACATCTCTTTTTATTCTCCTAAAGGTTAATAGACAAGCGGGAGGCGGAGGCATAGGAAATCGGTTCCTTACAACGCCGAAATTAGGAATTATAACTACATTGTAAATTCGTAGATCAGATCTCCTTCAGGAGCCTCTTTAAGT
>RKRO01000577.1 GCA_007571355.1 Candidatus Poribacteria bacterium
GTTGTACAACACGCAATTGCCATGTCCGAATGTGGATTATATGATGGAATCATGTTTGATCACTGGGGGAAAGGTCAACGCCTTTTTGATCAATATCCGATAGAAAAAGAACATCAAGCACGAACCACGATATTAAAACGCATCCGAGATGCCGTAGATGATGACTTCTTAATACTTGTCAACACGAATTGGAGCAAAATTCCAAAATGGTCACAATATATTAACGGCGCATTTATGGAATTAGATGTGGCAATTAGATCAAATGGTTATGATAATTGGCAAGGATATACTGCACAAGATATAATGATGTTTGAAGATACTTTGATTTGGGCAGAGCAAAATATGCGTCACCCACAAATCAATTGCCTCGAAGGTTGGGGTATCGCCACTGAAGCACCCGACAGCGAAAATAACTTGCGGTGGATGAGATTGTTTACAACAATGAGCCTCACACACTCCGACGGTTACGTACTTTATACTGAAGGCAGAAGCCATGCAGCATATTGGTACGATTTCTGGGATACCGATCTCGGGCAACCTATCAGTGATAAATCACAAACCTATAACGAAATAGATGGTTTATTTATCCGAGAGTTCACACGAGGTTGGGCTGTGTACAACCGTAGCGGGAGTGAGCAGACAATCCAGTTTGAACGGCACGTGAGCGGCAAAGCAAGCGGATTTGGCGGCACCAAACACACCCTCCCAGACCTGGATGGCGAGATATACCTAAAATCAAACAAACACGACTTAAACGCCGACGGCGTGATCAACATACTCGATCTGGTGATTGTTGCTAACGCACTTGGGGAACCTGGCGGGATGGCTGATGTAAATAACGATGGCGTGGTAAATATTCTTGACATTGTATGGATTGCTAATCATTTTTAGTGCATTCAAATTGCAATTCTCTATGTTTTCCGGATTCAGACGGATGCTTACCGATTACATTCCGCCAGTCGATTTCCCGATTATAAGGAGCCGTCCCATAATTAAAGTTGAGATTGAAGGGGATTTTCTAAAAGAAGCACACGTCTTTAGACGTGGTGAGTATCACTGAATTGAGGAACAGTTCTAAAGGATTAAAAAATATAGAAATCTGGTGAGATGATAGATGTGTTCGTCTTATCAGAATTACGTCGAATTGAGGATTCTTATGTTGAAAGGCTCGGCTCTGAAACATGCCATAGTTATCGGTGGTGGTATTACAGGGTTAGCCGCGTGTTATCGTTTACAGCAAGAGGCAGCACTTCGCAATGTCTCGCTTGATGTCACGCTTCTTGAAGCGACAGGGCGTGTCGGCGGGGTGATTAAAACTGAACACCGAGACGGTTTCCTTATTGAACACGGTCCTGATGCCTTTATCTCAACGAAACCGGCGGCAAAGGTGCTTTGCGAAGAACTGGGTATCGCGGATCAATTCATAGGCACGAATCCAGAAGTCCGACGAAGTTTCGTCCTTCGGAAAGGGGTATTACACCCGGTTCCTGAAGGGTTTTATATGATGGCACCGGGTTCACTGAAGCCGTTTCTAAAAACTCCACTCTTCAGTTGGCATGGTAAATTGCGGATGGCGTTGGATCTCTTTATCCCGCGCCGGGAAAGGGATATAGATGAAGCCGTCGCGCACTTCGTCAGGCGTCGCCTCGGTAACGAAGCCTTCACACGGATAGCTCAACCGATGATAGGCGGTATCTATACCTCGGATGCCGAAAATTTAAGTCTAAAAGCGACTTTTCCAAGATTCTTGGAGATGGAAAAGACGTACGGGAGCATAATCAAGGCACTCCGAGCCCAAAAAAAACAGGCAGCAGAAACGAGTCGCGACACCAGTGGACCACGTTACAGCCTCTTTCTATCGTTTAAATCAGGTATGCAGACGCTGATTGACACACTTGTTGAAACCTTGTCCTGCACCATTAGATTGAATGCGCGTGTGGCGCGTATCCAGCAGCATACTGACAGCGGCGAATGGCAAATCTCACTCGAGACTGGAGAAACTCTAAACTCGGGACTCCTCTGCCTTGCACTCCCTGCCCTCCAGACGAGATCACTTATCCAAACCGTTTCAAACCCGCTCGCTACAAAACTCGGTGCGATTCCGTATGTCTCGTCTGCTACCGTTAATTTCGCGTTTCGACGTTCGGATATTACGCACCCTTTAGACGGTATGGGATTCGTTGTTCCAGCCACTGAAAATCTGTCGCTTATCGGTTGTTCGTTCAGTAGCGTTAAATTTGAAAATCGTGCGCCAGGCGAACATGTGCTGTTACGCGCCTTCGTTAGTGAACCGATTGCTAAAAACGCAGACGCGAATATTATCGAAGCCTGCCAAACAGACTTAACACCACTTCTCGGTATCAAAGATGCACCCTTGTTTGCGACTGTTTCCAAGCACACACAGGCGATGGCGCAATATCAAGTCGGACACCAAGAAATCGTTGCGGATATAGAAGGACTCACGAGCCGCTTACATGGACTTGCGCTGGCAGGAAACGGGTATCACGGGATAGGCATCCCAGACTGTATTCGGAGTGGAGAGACCGCGGCGATTTCACTCTTGGACACATGCTAAGGAGGAACGATGAATCTTAAAAGGGGCCACTTGGGGGTCGTCGGCGTAGGGTTGGGTTTATTCGGTTGTGTCTTACTGATATTCGCTGCGAATTTTACACTCCATGCTGAAAACGAGGATCGGCGTGTGACAGAAGCGTATCAAGGGTTTCAGGACGGAAAGTGTCAAAGTTGTCATCCTGCTATCTGGAGAGAGTGGGAAAATTCGATGCACGCAAAGGCTTGGGTTAATGAAATCTATCAAGCGGCAGCACAACACATCCCCGACAGGGAAACCAAGTGCGATCAATGCCATGCCCCGCAACCGATTCTCATGACAGGTATTGGGAAGATGCCGAAACTTAGGGGCAGGCAACGCGAAGCAGGGGTCTCATGTCTCGTCTGCCACCTTGATGCCGAAGGGGCAATGAATGGACCGGCAGCAAGTGCGGAAACCTATTTCCACGCCAACGTTACCAATCCGATCTATATCCTACCCACGGCACTTTGTGCCACGTGCCACGGTCAAGAGAGTGTTCCAGAACACGATCAGGTCTCCAGTTTTCTGGAGAGCGAATTTGCAGATGGAAACGCCAGTTGTGCGACCTGTCACATGCCGATTGTAAAGCGATTACAAAGCACAACGAGCCATGAAAGCATCAAGGGGCGAAAGCATACGTGGCGTGGCAGCCGCAGTGTTACGCAGCTCAAACGCGCCGCAACCCTTCAACTTCAATACACAAGTGGGAAAGTAGATGTGAAGTTGCACAGTAGAACCGGACACATCTTACCGGGGGGAACGTTACGCAGCATTGTGCTTGAGATAGTGTTCCTTGCACCTGATGGCACTGAACGACAAAAGCAACATATCACAATTTCTGCTGAGAATGAGAACCGTCTTCTACCGAATGAGACCAGGGTTTATACATTTGACACTGCCGCTGCTAAGACCGGCAACACCATCAGAGTTCGCTTAATATATCAATTAACATCTGATACCCCTGAATCCAGGCGCATATTGATGGCAGAAAAAACGCATATCATTCCTTGATGCCCCAGGCCCGGATTGAACCTACCATTCTGGTGGCAAAATTGGAGGCAAAAACGATAAAAGGAATAAGAAAAGAAATCGTAAAGCCCATAATTATTTGCACACGCGGAGGTAACCGTAGGGGTGTTTTTGCAAACGCTAAAATCCAATGCAAAGAAAGTGTTTCTTCAAAGTTACCCAACCCCTACGAACTATCGCAACGTGTAAACATATTTTCGGATTCTACTATAAAATTCAAACTGGACATGCAGTACTACGTCCAGTCCATGATTACACCTAAGTATTCATCCTTCCGGTCTGTCAAGCCATCGTAGGCAGATTGCGCATTTTCTGGATCAATGACGTGTGTCAATAACGCTTCTACCTTGAACTTGCCTTCGCAGATTAGTGAATATACCAAACGCGAATTCCGCTCAAGCGAGTGCTTCGATTCTCCGGAGTGCATCGTCGGATAGACCCATTCATGAGCACTTTTAAGGGTAATCGCGCCCAGACCTATACTGTGACTGTAGTTTAGGATCGCCGTTGCATCCGTGACATACTTGCCACGCGGCGAACCGAGTAGGATAACTTCACCTTTTTTGCCGGTTAATTGGTAGGCAGTCTCTACAAGCTGCGGGTTTCCAATCGCTTCCACAGTGACTGCCGTTTTTTCGCCGTTTGTGAGTGCAATAACGCGCTCCAGTACATCTTCTTCGTCCGGATTAATCAGATGCTGGATACCGCACTGTCGGGCGATTTCAAGCCGACGCGGCACCCGTTCAATACTGATGACCTTCATGCCCGCCAAATTAAAGAGTTGTGATGCGGAGTTGCCTACCAGACCTAAACCGATAATCGCGACGGTATCTCCAAATTCAGCGGACGACACACGCAAAGAGGTCATTGCAACCGTTGCCATCCGGATAAACGGGACCAGTTTCTCGTCTATATCTAAAGGGTGTTTGAATGCCAAAAGGACTGCCTCAGTTTTGGTGATAGAGGCGTGGGGACTATAACAGAAGGCGAGATCGCCCGCGACACATTTCGTTACATTTTCACCTACTTTAAGCACTTCACCGACAGCCGTGTAGCCGGAGCCGTGTGGGAATCGCGTCCCGCTTTCAAGTCCAGTATATCCTGCACCTTCGGTCCCTGGACTAATCAAGCTATAGTGCGTTTTCAGTAAAATTTGGTTCGGCGCGAGTGTTTCGTCAAGTTCAAAATCTTCCAACGTTGCCGAACGTTTCGCTGGTATCACAATCCGCTTGCCTTTCATATCGTAATGCTCCTTGTTGAATTTTCTCCGGTATGGTATCATATTCATACAATTTTTCATACCAAGTTTTATGAAAATGGAGAAATTCTTTTATGAGACTCACGCAAGAACAGCGCGAAACCTATCGGACACAAGGTGTCCTGATCGTCAAAAATGCACTGACAGATGAAGACCTCCAACCGGTAATTGACGAGATTTCGGACTGGATTTCGGAACGCGCTCTCGCCTTGAAAGCGGAGGGTAAAATTGAAGACATGCATGAAGATGAACCTTTTGATAAGCGGTTCGGACTGCTGCTCGCGCAGTCCGGTGAGATGGCAGGTGGGTTAGATATTATGCACTACCGCGGTGAAGCCATCTTTGAATTTATGGGAAACGATAACCTTTTAGATGTTATAGAAGGTATTGTTGGCCCAGAGATCACTTGCAATCCAATTCAGCATTTGCGTGCAAAGCCACCCGTTGTCGATGGAAACGCGAGTTGGGCAGGGGGTGTCCCGTGGCATCAGGACGCTGGGGTCATGATGCCGGAGGCTGAAGGCTCCGAGATCGTTACGTGTTGGCTACCGTTAGGCGATAGCACAATAGAGATGGGATGTCTTGAGGCATTGCCCGGTATTACTGAAGATATAGGGTATCTGATCCATCAGAAAGAGGGGGGTACAATGATTAAGCCGGAGTTGATGCCGGATGTTGAACCCCTCATGCTGGAATGTTACCGGGGGGACCTCATTTTATTAAGCCGATTTACGCCACATCGTTCGCAACCGAATACGTCGGATCGATGCCGTTGGTCGTTGGATTTACGTTATCAAACCACAGGGCATCACACTGGACGAACGGCACACCCCGATTTCATCGTCCGAAGCCGAAAAAAACCTGAAACTGTCCTGTCCGAGCACCAAGCGTGGTGTGATTTGTGGGTAGATGCTTTTGAAAACCCGCGCGGTTTCGCTGGACATAGATCGGTGTAGGTATCAATCTGTATCTGTGAAGTAAGATGGGGTGATAACGAATGCGTCCAAAAAACCATCCCTTGAAACGAAATGGCAGCGGGTTTAAGAATGGCACTCTAAATTATCAACCCATTCCGATTAACTGCACGGAAAATTAAAAAATGCAAGCCATTATTTTGTGCGGGGGTCTTGCGACTCGGCTCGGTGAGGCAGTTAAAACGGTACCGAAGGTTTGGCTGGAGATCGCTGGAAAAACAGTGCTGGCGTGGCAGGTCCAGATGTTGGTGGAGGCAGGCGTTACCGAGGTCGTCCTCGCTTCAGGGCACCTGCACAATGTACTGTATGAAAAAGTAGGCAACAATTACGGCGGTGCGCGTATCCGTTATGCCAAAGAGGAGAAACGACTCGGCACGGGCGGCGCAATTCAGAATGCAATGCAGCAGATTCGCACATCGCCTTTCTTCGTTTTGAACGGCGATATCCTGCTTTCAGATTTTTCGCTCCGAGAAATGTTAGTCCGCTTTCAGCAAGGTATGGCAGGCGTACTTCTGAGTGTGTATGTACCCGACATCCGCCCTTATGGCGAAATCATGTCGGATGGTAATGGAAAGATTCACGCATTTCGTGAGAAACAATCTACCTACCGTGCTGGATATGTTAACGGCGGAGTGTATCTTTTCGATCAAAGCATCGCAGACGCGTTTCCGAAGGGACAGGAGACCTTCTCTATGGAACGAGACGTTTTCCCATTCGTTTCCAACCTCTATGCTTTCCAAACAGACGCGAGTTGGATTGATATTGGCGTGCCAGAACGGTTAGCGTACGCGCGTAAACATTTTCCGTTTTCTAATGTTCCTTGCGGTTCGGTGAGGTGAGTTTAGAGCTTTAACCTTCCTTTCCGCAGGTTCGCTTTCCACTTCGTTCTAAGCTGCGGGCTCTTTAACTACCGGGCATCTTATAATCTGTTGTCTCTCCTGTTCGCAACACCACGTAACTTCGATACCGTTCTGCATGTATCTCACCGGTTTCAACGGCATCTTGGATAGCGCAATCAGGTTCAGCGACATGTGCACAATCATTGAATTTACAAGTGCCGAGATAAGGTTCCATTTCGGGGAAATAGTATTCGAGGTTATCTGTATCAACACCCCACAAGCCGACCTCTCGGATACCGGGTGTATCTGCAACGTCGCCGCCAATTTCTAATGGGAAGAGTTCTACGAGTGTCGTCGTGTGCCGTCCTTTTTCGGTTTTGAGACCGACTTCACCTGTCCGCAAACCTAAGTCCGGTTGGATCGCGTTCAGTAGACTCGATTTTCCGACCCCCGACGCACCGACAATAACACTGAATTGATCCTGTAGGATGTGTCGAAGCGCGTCAAGACTTTCGGGTTTATGGGTACTGGTGTAGAGGACTTGATACCCCAATTTCTCATAATTGGTAAACGTTGTTGTAAATTCTTCGCGTACGGCAGCATCCACTAAGTCCATCTTATTCAGGCATATCACCGCCTCCATGTCTCCAGCCTCAGCTAGGATGAGGAACCTGTCGAGTGTCCGAAAGTTGAGAGGCGGCATACGCGTAGAGTTAACGACCACGATTTGGTTTGCGTTGGCGACGATGACCTGTTCGATGTCGCCCTGATTGCCTGCATATTGCCGTGAGAACTTCGTCTCGCGGGGTAAAATTTCCGCTACCACGCCTTCTTCGGCATCCAGTTGCGTGAAGATAACTTTGTCGCCAACAGCAACCGGATCGGCGTATATTCTGCGTCCAGTTTCTGAACGTCGTCTCCGTTTGAGTGTGCCGCGCAGTGTGCATCGCAAAACAATATCACCGTGCTGAACGTCATAAAACCCTGTTCGCGCTCGGATGACTCTCCCTTGTTCACGTGTGAGGATAAACACCACCTCCAAGAGTTTATCAGATGTACGCCTTCATCGTTTTCAAAGCAGTTTCAATGTTTTCATCAAAGTTGTCGAATTTGCACTCACATGAAACGCGGCCGTTGTATCCTGCTCTTTGGAGTGCAGTGAAGAAATCTGTGAAATCGAAATCATCGTTTCCGGGGTAGGAGCGTTTAATAGGTTCTGCGATGTGAACATGCGCGAGCCATTCGGCCGCATCAATGATATTTTGCATCGGTTCTTTCTCTTGCCAGACATGGTAGAGGTCCGCCAGTGCTTTGATACCGTTGCGATTCACCCGTTTTGCCATCGCAACGCCATCTGCGACGGTTCGGAGGATATTCCCTTCTCGCCAGCAGATCGGTTCGATTGCGATAATTATGTTGTATGCTTCTGCGTGATCCGCCGCCATATCCAAAAACGCTGCGATCTGTGCCAATGCCTTTTCCCGCGAGTAGTCTGCTGTTATGTTTCGAGAACCGCTGCTCCCATAAACAATAACTTTTCCTCCCATTTCACTGGCTCTGCGGCAGGTAGTCTCCACATAGCTCGACAAACGTGGAAAATCTACAGTATCGCCTACCACGCGTAGATCGCCAGGAATAAACCCAGCATACGCCTCCGGCTTTAAAGGCGATTTTGCTACCTGCTCTCGGATTTTCTGAAATTCGGCTTCGTCTGCCTCGGGTACCAATGCCGAGCGCACCCCTGGTTCAATATAATCGTATCCGACTTCTGCAAGTCGATTGACATTTTCCAAACCGGTACATATCCCAAATCGCATGTATTCACTCCTTTTCACAAGTCGGTTTAAACAAATGGGATAACTGAGCGTAGCACACTGTCACCCACAACAATAAGCAGTGCCACGAAGAATGTGTTGAAAAATCCGTTAAGTTCAAATCCAGGGACGACTTTATTGGCAATTCCAAGCAGAAACGCTGTGATGACGAGGGATGCAGGAAATTTTATAACCGAAAGTAATAAATCAGGGAAGTGAGTCGTACACCCTAAGGCGTGGATAAGTTTCTCATCAAAGCAGTTCTCACACCCCAGTGCATGAATGATGTCAATAGGGGGTTTTGCTATCAGAAAACTCCCGATTCCGTTTAGAAATGGAACTTGCATCACAAGGAGTGTGAGGATGGTTTTGATAGCTGCGAATCCTAACGCAACCGATATGGCTGTTAATCGAGCATTGACGTTCACCGTCGGCAAAAAGTGTACCACTCCGAAAACGGTTGCACTTAGGAGAATCAGACTTAGGAGGTATGAGATAGGGGTTTTCGGGCTCACACCAGATTCTCCAACGAGGGGTCTCACGGGACCCGACCGTGCAACCAATGCCTTGAGCGGATTTACCGGGATAGCGAAATTAAGGTTTTGTCCGTCGTCCCTGGTTTCAGCGACAATACCGATCACTTCACCCGCGCTGTTTAGGATCGCGCCACCGCTACTGCCGCGCGAAATTGGTGCATCAAATTGGAGTACTTTGCCATGCACCCGCGGCGTTCCCTTGGGGTGGATGTTGCTAATATGCCCTTGTGAGAACGTTCCTTCTAACCCGCGTGGGTTACCTACGGTATAAACCGTTTCGGAAATCTCAACGGTATCGCTGTTGCCAAGGGGAAGTGGGCGGATGTCACGGTTTGCGACCTTTAGTATTGCAAGGTCATGTTCTTTATCAATCGCGGTATATCCTTCGATCTCAAACCGCCTTTGATTGTGAACGAGTTTCGCGCGACCCTTTGAGGCTTTTTGGATAACGTGGTAGTTGGTCGCGATCAGCCCCTCGCCGACGAAGAAACCGCTACCCTGGCCCGCCGGGCTGCCACTGGCATCTCTCATTTCCAGTAGAACTGTAGAAGCCGCCGCTTTTGTCCATATCTGCTGCGGGGTTTGCGCATCTGTTCCAGATATTAAAAAAGTCGACAGAAGCACCAAAGTTATGAAACTGCCTAATAAACACTGCTTTTTCATAATGTTTCCTTCCTTTTCATAATGTCTTCTTCTTTATTTTATTTTCCGAATCGACGCTTGCGTTCGCTATAGGCACGCAGGGCGCGGAGGAAGTCGATTTTACGGAATGAGGGCCAATATGTATCGCAGAAATAGTATTCCGAGTAAACGCTCTGCCAAAGTAAAAATCCTGATAGCCGTACCTCCCCGCTGGTACGAATGATTAACTCCGGATCGGGAAGGTCTGAGGTGTATAGGTATGGTGTAATCTTATCCACAGCGAGTTCATCTGCAATTTGACGAAGCGACTTGCCCGTTTCACTTTCGGCTTTGAGATGCCCTCGGAAAGCCTCAATGATTTCTTCGCGCCCGCCATAAGCCACAGCGACATTGAGAATAAACTTTTCATAGTGTTGTGTCGCTTCTTCTGCCGCCCGAATCGCTTCTTGAAGACTCGGTGGCAACAGTTCTATCTGCCCCATGGCTCGGACTTTAATTTGATTGGTGTGGAGTCCTTCAATCGTGGTGAGTTCACGCATTTTCCGCTCAATAAGTCCAAGAATACCTTCGACTTCATGTGCTGCACGTTTGAAGTTATCAATCGAGAAAATCCATATTGAGAAGATCTCAACGCCGAGTTCGTCGCACCAGTGTAGCACCTCTTCTAATTTATTCGCGCCTTCAGAATGTCCTTTAATGACATCGTCAAGGCCGCTGGCTTTCGCGTAACGGCGGTTCCCATCAAGGATGACCCCGATATGACGTGGTATGTTCCACGTGTTCGCTTCGGATTCTAATCGCCGCTGATAGGCGTTATAAAAAAATTTTTCAACTCGGTTTTTGATAACGCGGAGTGGCTTCATTGTGTGCTCCTGATCTGCAGTCGCAAGTTGCAATTACGGCGCAGCTTACAAACTTGTATTACAAATTCTATTATAGCACAGGAAAGTTGGAAAAATAAAGACTATTTTCTCTTCCCCACCGCGCAGGGTGTGTAAGGTTTCTACAGCAGTTATTTTGGGCAATAGTTTCTAAAGCGGTTTGCCTCGCGAAGAGTGGTATATTAGGAAGGATTAAGGACTTCACTTTGTGTTCGGGGTTTCATGCGGGTCGGTGTGTTCCTTTTCAGCGGATTCAAGGTTACCATTCATGCGGGGCATAAACGAATTTGAGGAAGGTCTTGTCGGTCGTAAAAGCGGCATGAATGCGGATAAGCAGTGCGGGGTGTTGGAGCGCAATATAGAGGAGGCTGTCTGATCGGCCATATTTTTCAAAGTGTGCTTGTATCCAGCGGACATCCGCATCCAGAAGCTCATACGTGATCAGATACAGCGGCATAGAGAAGTTTCGGAAGATCGCACGGTAGGTTGCAGCGTCGAATTGTCCTATCAGTTCGGTCTTGAAACGGCGGTTCATCATTTCTGTGAGGGGGGGACGATGTGAAGGGGACCGCCGCGGAGAGAACCTTTCGGGCGCAGGTGTTCGGGTTTATCTCCAGAGAGTTTGATGGCTTTGGAGATCCATTTGTTTGTGACTTCGTAGTGGACCATGAAATGTTCGGTCGCTGTAACAGCATCAAGATTTTGGACACCGAAGTGCTGGGTATAGTATGTCTGGTATCGTTCTTTCGGGGGTTGTATTTTGTAGAGGATGTGCTTGCGTAGCGGAAGGGCTTCTGAAAAATACGGCGGCAGCTTTGCGTCTGGATAGGTTTTCGTCAGGAAATCCTTGTATTCGGTGCTTTCTATCAGTTGGCGCAGCGTTTTGAGCTCTGCATCAAGAAGGTCGCCGGGGAACTTCTTTTTCAGGGCATCAAAGGTCTGTTTTTCGGCGGGGGTGAGTTCACGGATGTCGTGGTCAAACCGCTCCGCGTGCACGAACAGATGCGGAATGCCTATGCCGATGGAGAGTAGCATGCACAATAGGAACTGTTTCATGTGTCGTTGCCTCACTGACGTTCTTGGGGCACTGTCTTTTTCGCCTGTCTTTGGTTTCGGATGTGTTCTATCCGTGCTTTGAGTGTGGACATGCGGTCACTACAACACGGACAGTTTTTCTTCTTTGCCGATGAACGGACGGTATCCACCTTGTTGGCTGGAGGGGCTGCGGTCTCTCGGTTAAGTGCCTGCGGCGTGTCTGTCGTGAGTTGTGCGTCGTTGACATCGCTTGTCTGATACCCTGGGAGAGCATCCGTTGCGTATCCGATGCCAATCGCACAGAAGACGCAGAGGGCAAGACCGCAAATACTATAGAAGATGTGTTTATCTTTCACGTTCGTTTGTCTCCTTGTGCTGTTGGAGCAGCCGTTCGAGGTGTGTGGCGATCTCGGCATCCGATTCTTTGAGCCGCTGCAGCCCTTCTGTGGGACCGTATTGTGTTAGGATTTGCAGTGCGTTGTTGAGCCGTTGTGGAGAAAAGCGTTCTGTCAAGGTTTTCTGAATATCGGCGGCGGTCGGCACGTTTGGTAAGTTGGACAGATCGTCGCGGAGTCCCTCAGCGGCTTCGGTTTCAGGTGCTTTGGTAGCGGTTTGGGGGCTCAAAGCGTTTTCTGTTGCGGTTCCGGTGTCTTCACTTTGTTCTGTGGGCGCGTCGGTTGTGAATAGTGGCATCGGCTGTCGGGGCACAGTATCGTTTTCTGTGTCCGTTGATGTGAGTTCGGCAAGGACGTTCTCAGGGTTTTGGCGGATGTTGTCTACCCAGTCGTAGTCGCCGACATGCCCGCTGAAATACTGGCGGTTCCAGATGTAATTCGCTTTGTCCTGTTTCCAGAAGGCACTGAGAAGTTGGACGGTATCGTAGGTTGGGTTTGCGAGTGCGAGTTCTGCGACTTTTTTTCGCATTTCGGGTTCGTAATCGGCGGCGGTGCCTCCGTGTGGGAACAGTTTTTGGAAGTCTCTATTTTGGAGGGTTCTCCCGGAGCCGCGCCCTTGGGATTCCATGAAGTCCCACCAGGCGTTCATATCCACGCCAAAGACTCCTTCTTGGCTTTTGCGATATTCTTCGTAGGCAGGGCTTTGAATCAGTTTTTTGAGGCCCTCTATATAGGGGTCTGTTTCTGTGTGCTGCGCCGTGGGTTCTGTGGTGGCCCCCTGGTTTTGTTTGGGCTGTTCTTCTGAGTCCGTGGCTGGGGTGGTGGCGGCTTGTGGTGTCGCTGTTGTTTGGGATTCAGGCGTAACCGTTTTATGGACGGTTGTGGGTGTCCTGTCTTTTGGTTGGAGGACGATATAGATGAGCAGACAGAGTGCTGCGGTGATCGCGAGGGAGCCGATGGCATAAAGGGGTCTTATCTTCTTCATTTTTGGAAATTCCTTTTGATTTTTTGTCACCTATTGCTTTTGCACATAGGTGAGTTTCTTAATTTTTTCGTAGCACAAACTTCCAGTTTGGATTTCCAGTCTGAATGCCTGTTATAGGGATTCAGACTGTTTGAGAGTGCCCAATTATAGGAAAGTCCGGAATTATTGAAACACATCAAACCGGAGCGATGCCCCTCTGATTCCCCCCTGATAAGGGGCGAGGGGGTTGTCTTCCTAAAAGTGCGCATTTATTTTCGGATTTTACTATAATTCTAAGCTTTCGTATAAAATATAGATTATTGTGGTCCCTGCAGAGGTAAACGTAGGATACCACGGTGTTTTGTGCCAACATAGAGCACATCGTCTGTAACCGCGAGTGATGTCATGCCTCCGGGTACCTCTGAGGCAACCTGTATCCAAGTGTTTGTCTCGTTGTTCAAGCGATACGCGCCTGTCTCAGAGGCACCATAGAGGGTTGCCCCTTTAACAGCTAACTCGGAGAGGATGATCAGTCCGGATTTTGCATTTGTGAGTGGCTGCCAATGTTCACCATCGCTTGACTTGGCAACGCCGTCTTTTGTTGAAACGTACACAGTGTTATCCACAAAACGTATATCTCTGAAGTGCGGTAATTTCTTTACGAGTTGGTTTTGCGATTCCGATCTATTCAACTGAAAAGGGAAATCCACGGTAACATCTTTCCAAGTGTCTCCACCATCTAAGGATTGGAAAAGGCTGCCTTCACTTTTTCCGAGATAGATGATCTTTCCTGATACAGCGAATTGGAAACCGTCAATCGCGTAGAAATCCGCGAACACGGGTGCGTCGTGCATACCAGTGTCGTACCATTCGCGATCTCCGGGGGTCCATCGGTAGAGTTTGCGTTCATATTCAATGTAAAACGTGCCTTTGCTGACAGCGAATTCACCTGTCGTCCGGACGACGGCTTCCTCAATGCCGAGTTGGTAGCGAAACAGATCTGGTTGATTTGCCTGACTCAGGCCAACAGTAGCTGTAGATCGGATTGTGCTCTCCAACCATTTGCCGTGGCTCGGATCCACATAAACTGGCATGCCTTCAATATGCCGCAACGTATCGGTATGCGGATGTAAATGGAGCAGGCAGTTTGTACTTCCACCTTGATTGGTTCTGAGGTAAAGGGCATTCCCTACAACCGTCATATTCGACAATTTCAACGCACCAAGCGATTTATTTAAGGGGAGTGATAGATTTGTGTCGAGTTGTGTCCATTGATTCCCGCCGTCAATGGATTTAGCGATGCCTTTATGCGTTGCGGCGTAGAGAACATTATTAACCTGTGCAAGATCGAAAATGTGAGGTTCTGCTATACCTGCTGCGAACAGATGCCAACTGTGACCGCCATCCGTTGAACGCCCAAGTTCCCCCGCTCCTGAAAGAAAAAAAGTATTCTCATCTAAAGCGACCGCTGAGAAAATGCCGAATCCAAGCGCGCGCTTGTGAAAACCGAGGTATTCCCACGTGTCGCCGCCATCTCTTGAACATAACACGCCGACTCCAAGTACTAAGAGCGTTTCACCTGCTGCGACAAGTTTGACAGAGCCGAGCGTGAGTGGGGACATTCTTACTTTTAGATTCTTAGGGGTTATGTTAACCCACGACGCTCCGAAGTCACTCGAAGCGAAAAGCAAACCGGATTTCTGATTTCCCTGCTTTGGAACACTGATATAAATTTTGCCGCCAGCGACTGCTAACGATCCAATAGATTGTGACTGGGCAACGGGCAATTTCTCCCATACACCTGCATTCCCACGATAGAGCCCCTGCTTTGTTGCTAAAAAAGGGACGTTTTCAACGGTAGCAGCTGTGTGTATCTCTGGTGCGGTCAATCCCTCGTTAAAGGCGTGCCACGTCTTACCGGCATCCGTTGAACGGAAAACCCCATTAGTGAGAACGAGGTACATTTCAAGTTGTGCATCCTTTGCCCAGCGTAACTTGTTCGGAATAAGGAGTGCGACAGCACGCCCGTGTGGCCGTGGACCGAGGAAATGCAACGTCACACCGCGATCCGTTGACGCGAGCAGATCCGTCTCAGTAACAATATAGAGGGTATCTTTCCCTTCTGCCATCGGCGTACTGTAAGCTGTAAAGGGTAGTGCGGCGTTAACGAGTGTCCATCCAGTGTTGTCATCTGCTAACTGGTAGAGCCGAGTGCCTCCAATCGCATAGACCTCTTTTTCAGATGTGGCAAATAGGTTCCTTACACCGCCACCCCCCGGCCCCCTTGTTGGCATCCATTGCGGTTCTGTCTTTCGGATCGCTATTGTATCTCCTTGTGCGGCTGTCAACAGCCCGGCATCAGTACTCGGAGCGGTACCGTTTCCTCTCCCCGGCGCGTCACTGTTGCCGAACTGATTTCTTATATCCAGTTCCCGTTTCGATTCAAACACAACGGGTGCGTCAACCAATTCGACTGCCATCTCCGAGGTTGCATCCAAGTCGTAGGGACGCTGAAAGCGGGATAACGCCTGCGGCCCGAATCCTACCATTAGAATAACCAAAAGGGTTGAAGCGAAAGAGAGACCCCACGGTAACCACGGCTTGCTCACGGAAGGGACAGCAGGTTTGATACGTGCGATTTCACGCATGATGTTCTCGGTTAAGGTCGGCGGAATTTGGAAAGTGCCTGAGACATCGTGAAGCAGGTGTTCTTGCTTCTCTAATCGCTTGCGGGCGCGGCGGAGCCGACTCTTAATGGTGTTCGGGGATACGCCCAAGAATTCGCCAATGCTTTCGCAAGACATTTCCGCCAGATAGTGCAACGTTACGACGGTGCGCTCGCTCTCCGGCAACTTCTGGAGCAGCTGTTTGACGACACTACGTTGGTGTTCAATAGCGGACGCTGCGCTCCGCGCAGCTTCGTACTCTTGATAGTAGTGTTCTTCTATTTCAAGTGTAGACATCTCACTTAGCGAGGCCGTCGATGGCCGATGCTTTCGGAGCCACGAGATACAGTGCCGCGTCGCAATCACATAGAGCCACCCCGGGAAATGATACGGAGGTTTCAGCGTCGATAGTTTCTTATAAACCTTCAGGAAAATATCCTGTGTGAGTTCTTCCGCAATATGAAAATCCCCTATTTTTCGCCAAACCAAGGTGTGAACCTGCTTTTGGTATCTGTTCACAAGTATCGTAAACGCATGCTGGTCCCCCGCTAAAGTTTGTTGAATCAGGTCAACATCACTTCTCTCCATGACTCTCCTCCGAAAAACATTAAAAACAAAAATATACCCTCATACGTTAATAACGCGTTTACGAGGCTGAAAGGTTGCATAAAATACGACTCTTCAAATACACAAAAAAGAGCAGTTGTAGGAGAGCCAACCACAAGTGGATGGAAAGGTCGGGCACCGGAAAAGGCGCGTAGCGAACGCGCCTTTTTAATATGCGACAACATAGGCTCGTGACAGGTTGATAACGTCTGTCTGATAATTTTTAGACTTGACAGAAACGGGCGGAAATGTTATGCTGTCGCTAAGCTTTAGTTATTTTCGGCACCCTCGTCAATCCAATCAATGAAGAGTTGAACCTGATCGGCATCGAGAGGTGGGGGGATAGGAGGCATACCACCCCCGTTAATACGTTTGACGACAAGGCTGCCTTCACCGTCTCCATCGACGAACGCTGCACCCCCGTTTCCGCCTTGTTTAAAAGTATCGTATTCAGTGAGGTCAAGGCCTCCCGCACCGGGGGCAGCGTGACACCCTGGAATAGAGCAACGTTCTGCAAGGATCGGCTGAATATCGCCTTTAAAAGAGACCCTTGGTTCTTCAGGTTCAACAACAACTTCTTCAATTTCTTCAATGACACCGCCGTCTGGTGGTTCCTCAACGATAGGAAGCGGTTGGGTTTCAGACGTTGGTGTCGTCGGTTGAAGGATATCCGTGGTACCAGTGGGTTCTTCAGCCGTGTCGCCTTCGTCACCACAACTCGCGATGAACACTGCTGTCAGTAAGATCCCAATTGCAAAGACAGGTAAAAACAGTGCACGTTCACGTCGGTTAGGCGAACGCGTAAAAGATAAATTCATCAAAATAAAATTCTCCTTATTTAAGAATGTGTTTTTTTAGCAAGCACTCCGCTACTTTGTATTTAGCCAGGAGGGTGGCACATAATCTTTGAGCATAGCACAGCCGGTTGCCGATATGCCACGCCTCTTATATTTCGCGATCTAATTTATGAACCACTTCCCATATAGGATACCACCATATTTAGGAGAAGTCAACATGAAAATTTTGATTAACACCGATATTACGCCTGAACAACAACAGCAGATTGAATCGGTTTCTGACGGACTTTCGCTTGTAAGACCGAGGAATTCAGGAGATGCTCTACGCGAAATTGTAGACACGGACATTGTGTTCGGTGGGTTTAACCGTTCGCTCTTTGAAAAAGCAGAACAACTGAAGTGGGTGCAAGTACTTTCAGCAGGTGTTGATGGGCTGCTGTTCCCTGCGTTCGCTAAAAGCGATGTTATGCTGACGAGTGCAAAAGGGTTTGTTGGCCCCCATCTGGCAGATCAGGCGTGGGCACTCCTCCTGGGACTCCTGCGAGGTATCGGACGCTCAGTCCGAGAACGGACATGGGATAACCGGATGTCAATCCGACACGCGACGTGGGAACTGAGCGAACGGACGCTCGGTATCGTCGGACTCGGTGGTACAGGGATCGACGTTGCGCGTCGGGCACAAGGGTTTGATATGCGTGTCATCGCTGTTGACCCCGAAACAGTCGAAGTACCTTCGTTCGTCGACACTGTCTGGAAGATGGACCGATTCCACGACCTCCTCACAGAATCAGATGTCGTTGCCATCTGTGCACCACTGACACCGGAGACGCACGGTATGTTTGATGATGCAGCATTTGAAAAGATGAAATCGCACGCGTTGCTAATTAACGTCACACGTGGCAAGATTGTAGACGGGCCAGCACTGCTCCGGGCACTCACTTCCGACAGCATCGGCGGCGCGGGGTTGGATGTTACGCCTGAAGAACCGCTGCCCACCGATAGTCCGTTATGGGACATGCCGAATGTGATTATTACACCGCACGTCGCCGGTGGTTCACCGATCCGCTTAGATCGGTCGGTCAGACTGTTCTGTGATAACTTAGAACGCCTGCTCGTCGGCAAACCGCTGCTCAGTGTGATTGATAAGGAGAAAGGGTATTAGTTAGAGAAAACCGTCAAAGACAGGCGAGGTGAGGCACCTCGCCATGTCCATATAATGATCAAGCATTCAACTCAGCGATTTTAACGAGTTGTTTCCCAATATTGCCGCCTTTTAACATGCTAATGAATGCAGCGGCCGCGCGCTCAATTCCACCCTCTTCGATCGTCTCGTGATATTTCAGTTTTCCTTGTTGCAACCATTCCGCCATCTGCGCCAGTGCTCTCGGGTGGTGGTCAACGAAGTCGAAGACAAGAAAACCTTCAATTCTGGCACGTTTGGTAATCATGTGCCATAGGAAACGCGGTCCCATTTCCGGTTTCTCTAAATTATACTGTGAAATCTGTCCGCAGATAACGACCCGTCCATTGATTCTTAAATTCGGAAAAACGGCATCCGTAATTTCGCCACCGACATTATCGAAATAGACATCGATACCATCTGGGATGAGTTTCTGAAGCTCAGCGTGATAATCGGTAACGTGTTTATAATTAAAAGCAGCATCGAATCCGAGTTCGTTAACAATATAATCGATCTTCTCATCGGTGCCAGCGGAGCCGATGACTCGGCATCCTTTAATTTTCGCGATTTGTCCGACGACAGAACCAACTGCACCTGCAGCACCAGAGACGAACACCGTCTCCAACTCTTGGAGTTGCCCAACCTCAAGTAAACCGAAGTAAGCCGTCAAGCCAGGCATACCGAGAATCCCCGCGCCTGTTGAAATGGGCACCATTCTCGGATCAATCTTCCGTAATCCATTGCCCTCAGTGACCCCGTATTCCTGCCATCCGATATTCGCATTGACAATGTCACCAACCTCAAAATTGGGGTGCTTTGATTCAATCACCTGGGCAATAACACCGCCCACCATCACCTCATCGATGTCGACGTTGGCGGCATAAGATTTTGCCGAATTAATCCGTCCCCGCATGTAGGGATCAACCGAGAGATAAATAGTTTTCACCAATACCTGATTGTCTGCTGGTGTCGGAATCGGAACCTCCACCAAATTGAAATCTGATTCTTTCGGGTACCCTACGGGCCGAGAGGCGAGGGTAATTTGACGATTCATGAATAATACTCCTTGTGATAGCACCCACAACCTAAAGGTAGGGGAAACTTTGGCGGGAAGAGTGGTAAATAATTAACCTCTCTGATTGAATTGAACGGGATCTTCACCATGGATGACGATGAGTTTGTGTTGCGGCGCGTCCCACTCGAAAACTTTAACAATAGGCAGGATGACGCGAACTGCCAAACCGATCCGCCGTTTGTCAGAGCGATTCGCCTCCGAGTGATGCAAGGTGCGTTCATTAAAAAGCACAAATTCGCCGGGTTGCATCTCTAAGTTGACAGCTCTGCTTGTATCCACAAATCCGAGGTCCCCCATCTGTCCAAACGCCATATCCGAGGTTGCCTTCACATGCGGTATCACTTTTCGATGTGAGCCAGGGACGATCTGAAGGCAGCTATTTTCCAATGTCGCTGAATCGACAGCAATCCACGCCGAAATTATGATCGGCGGTTCAAGGGGCCAGTAGTTGAAATCCTGGTGCCACGGGATCTCTTTGGCACCCGGTTCTTTGACGAAAAAGTTTGTTCGCCAGAGCATGAGATCCGGTCCATAGATAGATGCCATCCGTTTGACGATAGCGGAATGCGTGGCAAGATCGTGAATTATGGGGGAATCGAGATGGCGGTTATGCACTCTATTCTTGTGGTCTGGGGCATCGGTTTCGAGTACCTTCTCGATTTCCGGTTGCATCTTGAGCATCTCTTCAGGACTGCAGAGCGTATAAGGACCGAGGTAACCTCGCTCCCAGAACTGTTCTCGCTCTTCAGGGGTCAATATATGATTTCCGTTTTGCATGATATAAATCCTTTCATCGCCGTGATAGCACCCACACGCGAAAGCGTGCGGAAACCTCGGCTTCGTAGACAGTGCGGTTTTCTCTGACAGATGATATTAGACAGATCATAGAACGGATATTTATAGGTTTTCATGGTATATCAAGCATCAAGTCTTTAACCCGTAATGAGTGGGGAGGCAGACACGTAACCTTGCGATTACGCTCCTGATGCCTGCCAACTTGATACGACAAGTATACGCCATTTCGCCAACAATGTCAAGTTTTTTGACAATATCGTAAAGCCTATCAGGATTGAAACCCATCACGTCGAAGCGATGCCCCTCTGATTCCCTTGCTTGCCAGGGGGTTAGGGCGGGGAGTGAAAACTTAAGAAGACTCACCGCACATTTGCGTTGCATTCCCCACCAACAAATGGTATAATTATAATAGGACTAAAAAAAATAGGACATATTCCAAATGACAAAACGACATTTCAAAACTCCATACCAAACAGACAGCACACCTGACAGCAACCGCTGCCTAACGCCTCCAGGCACCGGTCGATTGTCAGCAGCGAAAAACCCAATTTACCCCCCCCACATATCATAAGTTAAGTAAAACCTATACACAATATCATCAGTCTACAAAGCCTGCTCGCGCGTTTCCAACCCCTGTCGCGCGCCCTGCAGGCTTCATCTTTGAACCTAATTCCCCCCTGATAAGGGGGGTTTTTGCTGGGGTGTTTCTTCCAGGGGGTATTGCTCGTAGGCGCGCAATGCATTGTGCGTCGTTTCGTTTGTGGGCGGAAGTTTTGTATCACAAACTTTTAGTTTGTGTCCTTTATTCCCCCTGCTTGCGGCTCGCTCCTCATTCCCTCCTGCTTGCGGGGGGGGTTAGGGGGGTAAACACACGGATACACTATGAAAAACACACTTTACTTCGGCGATAACCTCAACGTCATGCACGAGATGCCCAGCGAAAGCTACCACCTCTGCTACCTCGACCCGCCCTT
>RKRO01000223.1 GCA_007571355.1 Candidatus Poribacteria bacterium
GTTTTATCCGTGGCGGATAACACATTGTTCCAGTCTCTCTTAAAATCGTTCAACGTATGCTCCTGATAGATCGGATACAGCATGATCGATGCCGCATCAAATGCTGTATAATTCGTCTGATCCGCATCCAACTTTGACAGCACCTGGGCTCTGACTTTAGCCTCAGACCAGAGCCGTGGTGGTCCTGTATAGTCTTTAATTACAGCGTCTTCGTTCCATTGCACAGAAGACGACGGGCTTTGGTGTTCATGCAGCAAGCTCAACGCATGGCCGAACTCGTGTAAAATGATGCCAACTTGGCGCGAATCCGGTTCATCGGCTATCGGTAAGTTCATCGTTTCCACTTGCGGGTGGTCCAGTGCCTCCGTGCCAACGTAGGAAAAGGCACCCAGGCCCTCAAACGAAACCCGGATGTCTGAGGCCCCCGCGTCCACAAACGCAAATGTTACATTACAATGTTCGCTCCATTCGGGTGCCACTTGTTTCACAAGGTCTTGTAAGTCGGCTTTTCCATTTTGAAACTTAACTGTCAGCACCAGGGCATCGTCGGTGTCCGTGGGGTTGACCGTCTGCTCATGCGTCCACTTCAGATCTTTGGCAGAAACTGCGGCAATCCCGGCTTCGCCCGATTGGGGGGCACCGTCTATGTGCGTTTCTGGGACAGACAAACATGGCGGGAAACTCGAGGCGGCAGGGGCAGAAGTTCGCGTGCCGATAGCATCCGAAACGCGTTTGACATCCTCTTTGGTAACTTTCCCATCGCCATTCACATCCTCCGCAATGTTATCGCCCTCGTCATCTAAAACCAGAGCCACAGCTGCGACATCGTGGGCATCCACAACGCCATCACCGTTGACATCAACCGACCGCCCGGTTGAAGCATCGACCGGAACCCAGGCGGAAGTTATCGTTAAACTCACACCCCCGGCATACCGCATAAAACCATCCCGCTGCTCAAACCCTGCAGCAGGCACACTCGTATAGGTGAGGTCCGCTTTTCGGACATTTCCGCTAATCTGGAAACTCACCACCGTGAAATCTTCGCTCGGGTTCGGGTGCACCCAAAAACGAAACGTCTCGCTGGCGGGTGTGGGTTTGATGGCTGTGCCGCCTTGTAAGATATAGAAATAGATATGATTTGTATCCCAGGACTTAAAGGATTTTTGTCCGCCGGGTGCCACGCGATGATACCCGACGGTGCGATACCCCTTCTGCGGGACATCGTTCCTGGCCCGTTTCCATGTGGAGGTGATGATAAGGATATCCTCACTTGTCTGATTCGTCACGATATTATCTATCCATTCTGCTGCTATCAGGTCTGTCTGTGTCAAAGCCAGCAGGGTTAAAATAGAGACCGTTAGCATGAGTCGTTTCATGTTTTCTCCTTTTCGTAGTTTTGATTTTCCCCTCCCCGCAAGCAGGGGTAGGAGGGGTTGCTAACCCAGATTCCTTGTGGGAGGGGTTGCTACCCCTGGCGAATTACTCCGCGCAAGACAGAGAACGAGCCACCTGCCGTTCACTTCAGGATTAACATTTTGCGGGTCGCGGTAAACTCTCCTGCCGTGAGGGTGTAAAAATAGACACCGCTTGCCACGCGCTCCCCGACACCGTTTCTACCATTCCAATATGCCGCCCGAGATTTACTTTCATAAGCACCAGCGGCTTGATGCCCCAAGGCTAACGTCCGAACCAATCTACCATCGGCCGCATGAATGGACACCGTCACTTCAGCAGGCGTTGCCAACTGATACGGGATCCAGGTTTCCGGGTTGAACGGGTTCGGATAGTTCGGGAGCAGCCTCGGGCGTGCCGGCACCTCGGCAGCGAGGAGGTTTTCGAGGTTCGCAATGGCTTTTTTGAAGACAGGCGAACCGTCATCCGCAGCGTGCAAGAGGGCAAGCCAGTCCCGCACGCCGGTTGATGCTGCGGCCTGTTTCGGCTCGTTTTCACCGGGGGCAGCGGGGTGCGTGAACGTATCCGCCACAGGCCGGGGGGCTACCTCCAGCCCCTCGGAACCGCTGTGAAAAAGAGAGTGTGTCTTGCTCATCGAATGGAGGGTAATACCCACTATCAACACTATGAGCAGAGATAGTATCCGTTTCGGTGTTATGAACCGCTGTTTCATTTTGAAAACTCCTTTTAGTTCTTGTTGCATCGTAGGTCGGGTAGCGCGTAGCGAAACCCGACACTGCCAATCTGCTTGGTTCTTTTATCGTAAAATCTATAATGACCGATACACACCCGCTTTCACAAAAGCGGGCTTGTAGGGGCGAGGTCGCCTCGCCCATCAGAAAAAGTGTATACATATTTTCAAAATCTACGATAACGTGAGTTTGATAAAGACTTAAAGCAGCCGCTTTTCCGCTGATCGTCGCCCTCCCCCCTGATAAGGGGGGATCAAGGGGGGTTGTCCTTCTAAAAATCACCGCTTTTCAGGGAACCCCTTGCTTTTTTGGCGCATGTGCGTCTGCTGGAGAAACCGCTCATATTTTTTTCAAACTGGCGTTATTATAGTTCCTGTCCGTCAGGTAGAACGCGAGCGAAACCCGACATTGCCCAATGGAGGCACGAGCGGCGGGTGTGCCTACTTGATTATCAACATTTTGCCGGTTGCTGCGAAATCTCCGGCGGTCAACGTGAAAAAATATAAGCCACTAGCAACGCGCTCGCCGTGCATGTTTCTACCATCCCAATGCGCCGCACGTGCTTTGCTTTCATAGACACCTGCAGGTTGGTGCCCGAGGGCTAACCTACGCACCAACTGCCCATCTGCCGCATAGATGTGGAGCGTCACCTCTGAAGATTCAGAAAGGTGATACGGGATCCAGGTTTCCGGGTTGAACGGGTTCGGATAGTTCGGCAAGAGGGCGGTTTTATCGGGGACCTGTGATAGCTCCGACCAGACTGAAGCCAACTGGTCGGTTTCCGGTCTGAGCTGAACCTGTAGAGACGGCGCGGCAGCACCCCGCTTCACCTCACAACTCACATTTACCCATACTCCTACAGTATTACCAGCGCTCGTTGTTATGTCAAACCAGCAGTGCTCTCGTAAAAAAACCGAAAGCTCCACGGTAGAACCATCCCATCGTACCGCATCTTTATGGCGTCTATGATTTTCGTTTTCTAACCATTCCTGATTCACGAACTCATCATCATCATTAAGTACCGGATGCCCTAACTTCCAACCTGGGTTAAACTTTGTATTTGCATATATACTATAGTCAGTTATCCCCTCCGGACACTCTTTACTGAAACTCAGGGTTCTTGGGGGGGTCCAATACCAATACTTCTTGCCCGTAAAAGGTGTACAAGCCCGGAGAGTCCCCTCGCTGCCAAGAGTAATAGACTTAGTGAATTTCTTCAATTCATAGATTTCTAGTTCTTTCACATAAATCGTATAGCGCGTACTCGTCGATCCCGCTTTTACCTCAATCTCAACGTTTTGATCCCGTCCCTCGAAGTACGCTGTGGTCGATGCGCGACCATCTGCGTTAGTCTTCAGGGTGGTCGCACCAAACTTTACCTTCGGCCCGCCGTACTTAGAAAGAGAGATCCGAACATTCGCGGCTGGATCCTTGAAACCGTGCGCGTGAGTCAAGGTAAAGGTAAGCCTCGCTGTCTCACGTGAATCTATACTTTGCGGAAGCCCGTCCACAGAAATATAAACAGGTGGTTTATATTCGCCTTTCCGCGGGTATAACTCCCCAATAAAATCTTTGTCCCTTCGCGATAACGTTGTGTTAAGCCCTGTAGACCCTCCGCCTTTGAGAGGAAGGTTCGGATACAACATAATTGAGTCCGGATCATACTCTGTGTACCGCCAATCGTTCCGACTTTGCCAATCCGGCGCAACCGCCACCCGATAATTGGCATATATCCAATCTCTAAAGTCTACGACCTCTTTTCTCGTTGAAGACACATATACCTCCTCGATCCATGAACGCACCGTCTCGACCGGTAATTTTTTAACCTTTTCTTTTGTACTCTTACGCGACTGGTATCTTCTCGTAGCATAATTTAGCAATGCCTCGGTGTCAATCTGATCTGTATCCCTCCTTAGCCGCCCTGCCTGATGTTCATGTATTAGTCCAAGGGCATGCCCAAATTCGTGCATGACTACACCGGGCCCTCCTCTCGGCGAGGCATCAGGTGGGCCGAAATACATTGTGTGCCCCTCCAGGTGTTCAAGGAGTGCTTTGCGTGTTTCCCTAGAGAGTCCCCTGGCCCAGGCCCCTCTCTGAGAACTCCAACTCACATCCGTACCAAATTCAATAACAATATCAGCATCTGAATCGCTGTCAACAAATCTGAAATCGACCCCACAGTACTTGCTCCATTCCGGTGCCCACTGTTTCACTAAATCTCGCCGTTCAGGGTACTCGCTCCCGTTCACGAATTTGACCGTGAGGATAATCGCCCCCTCGGAATCGCTTGCAACAGTATCTTCTGGTGTCCAGAGTTCTCTTGTATCTGCGATACCTGCACCGCCATGTTCTGGCGACGGGTTCGGGTTCGGGGTTGAACAGAATGGACCTACTGCCCCCGGGCGATACGTATTCACCCATCCCCTGGTGATGTTGATGGCAGTGCCGTTGGTATACGGGATAAACCCGCGACGATATTCCAATTCATCTTTCGGTTGGTCGGAATACGTCAGTTGTGCTGTTGTGGCAGTGGTACTAATGTCCTGCTGTGTTACAAGCGTAAAGGCTTTTGTCGGATGAACCCAAAACCATTTCGTGTCTACGGAAGAGTCGGGTTTAATGGAATCTCCGGAGGGTTTCACAAAGCGGAGGTAAAGCACAGTATCCTTCAAGGCATAGATGGGGAGTTGCTTATTCGGCGGGATGCGTTTATACCCCATTGTGCGATATCCAGCAGGCACATTCCCCTTCGCCGGCTGATACCTAGAATATACGACCTGGATGTCTTCAGCGGTCCAGTTGGAAACTGAATAGGCTATCCAATTTGCCATGAGGTCTGTCTGTGTCAAAGCCAGCAACGTTAAAATAGAGAGTGCTAACATCAAACGTTTCATCTGTTTCTCCTTTTTGTTGTTTCGAGTTACCCCTTCCCCGTCGCGCAAGCAAAGCGGAAAGAGGGGAAATCGGAAACATCGCCGCGCGATGTTTCCTCGTTCTTCTAAGCACCGGGTGGCGGTGGGTCGCCAGGTTCTGAAGTGCCCGGTGTCGTAGGTGGCGGTGGGTCGCCGGGTTCTGAAGTGCCCGGTGTCGTAGGTGGCGGTGGGTCACCAGGTTCTGAAGTGCCCGGTGCCGTAGGTTGTATAGCCGGCTCCCCAGGGGATATCACCTCATCTGCCATATCCTCGGCCGTGGGGCAGCCCATCAGAGCCACACACCCAAAAAAAATAGCGGTCAAAGTGAGACAACAAAGTATGCATTGTGTTAACATAGATTTCTTGCGATTCATTATTCGTCCTTTCCTTTCTTATCAATAGCATAGGTCTAAAACCTAACTTGCACGTCCATCAATTTTGTTAAAAATGTAGATATAAGGTGTGCTTGAGCAAAGATATCGCTATCCCTGCTCAAACAGCCGTGTTTGGTTGTGTAGACAGTGAGGGCACCGCGGTTGACATCTCTTTCGGAGAATCAATAAACAACCACACTACCCGCCTTCAAATAAGAGTCAGGAACAATGCTGACACTTCAATAAACCAGTCGTAGCATAGGAGGTTAGCCTGTGCAGTAAGAGGCGTAACCATAGTTACACTTCAATCAAGAATTCCTAACCTTTACCATCAATAATATATAGCAAGAAACGTGCCAAACATGCGGTCATAGAACGGCGCGTGCAAAACAGGTATCAACATGTAAGCCTTCAGAGAACATCCGAACCGCTGAGATGCCCCAGTACCCCGTTGTGATAGGCATTCGGGCGTTTGGGGATCCCTTCGCGGGGCCTGGCACGTTTTCCACACACTGCAAGGGGATCTGTTATCGAGCAAAAATTGTATCGAGCAAAAATTGCTCGAACAAAAATTGTATAGCGGCACGCGCAGCACAATATGCCATTTTTTTGAGGATTTCCTTGTGGAAGGGTTGCTTTAGGGGGTAGGT